>CAYMLA010000578.1:0-1849 GCA_964390785.1 uncultured Bdellovibrionales bacterium
TTGAATCCCCATAGCCCCGGCCCCCGCGATGCGGGATGTAGTTCAACCGGGGCTTATCGCTTGGCACTCCGTGCCGCTCAAAGCCCTATTTATTGTAGGGCGTTTTTTCCTGTTCCGTGTTCTCTCGTATTATTTTCTTCAACAACTTCTCTCTCTCCTGAATGTATTCTTTGAAGTTTTCAAATTTCAAGTCTATTGATTCAGGTATCAAAAGTGAGTTTCTTATTCCAAGGTTATGTTTCTCTTGATTTTCTATCCAATCCTTTAACTCTGATTTGTTCTTAGATTTATTTTGTTCTTCTGAGAGTAAGGCCAAATTCAACACAGTATTCCAATGGCTTTGATAGAACTCAACGTCTTCATCGTCCTTTAGAAAGCTGAAATCTGAATTTTCAAATTGACTTCTTGGATGTAAATGGTCAATATTTGGATTTTTAAATTCAAAATTGAATTTTGGAAATAGAAGCGATAAAACATAAAACCCGTCCAAGCTGTCATATGAGGTTCTCAGAATATTCTCTAGCTTTTCTTCATCCATCAAAAAACTACGGTTCGTGCCTTTGAACTTTTCTTTTAGCTGAACTAAAGGGAAGTCGCTTTCGTAGTTTTTTTCAATTACTTGCTTGATTGATTTTAAAAAGCCGTCTGAACTGCCCCCGAAGAGCTTATTCAAAAGTGATAGGTGAAGATAATTTTTAATTATTGATTTATTACTAATGTGTTTATTATCCTTATTAATCTCATTCGAGCAGTCTTTCAAGTATACGTAGTAGATTATTGGAATAACCGCATTTTTTGACCGTAGAGAATGATTATTAAAAGATAGTGATTTTACAAGTTCAAAACTGGATTTGATGCTTCTAGTTATTTTACCCCATTCCGATTTTATTTTTTGGATTGTTTCTCCTTGAAAGTTTTTAAGAGCAAACCTGATGTCTGACGAGAAAAGAACCAAGCAAGTTTTTAAAACAAAATCTTGGTTAATTCCAAAACCAATATCTTCTACTTGTCTGATTAATTCGTCAATTTCTTCACGTGCACCCTTTGTCGATTTCCCTGATTCCCAAGATGCTGTTATAATTGACATTAATAAGTCAGCGAAGGAAAGTGTAGTTCCACCTGAATTTGTTCTTATGAATTCATAAAGCACTTTGTCAAAGTCTTGATTTTTTTCTAAGAAGAAATTAATGATTGGTTTTTCATTGGTTAGTTTATAAAGCTTTAACAAAGTCTCTCCTGGAAAACCACCAATATCAAGGTCGTTTTTCGAAAGATAAGTAATTACGCTATGTTCATTTTGAAAATTCAGAATTTCCCCAACTTCAAACCAAAAGCAATCAACTTCATATCTTTTACCTTCATCATCTAAGACTCCTTTAGATTTTCTACTGTTTTGTTGTTCGTGTTCGTTATGGATGAGAAAGCGAAAATCATAAACCTTCTTTTCTTCATCATCAACAATAGGATTTAGAATATCAAGGTATAATTTCCTGCTTGGATAATCTCGCTCATCTTTTTGATATTTCTTTTTCCTGTAAACGTATCTTTTGTAAGCATATGTACCTTTTAGGCCTATGTACAAACTATTCAGTCGTTGTTGTCCGTCAATTACAGCTTTGAAGTCCTTATAGGCATTTGTGTTTCTTTCTTCGTTGTTTCCCCCTTTATACTCAATGTACTTTCTCAAAAAATCGTAAAAATGAAACTGATTTTTAATGTTTGCATCTGTTACAGACCAAAACATAAATGTGTTTATGGGATAATCCTGCATAATTGAGTCAAAGAGAAACTCGACTTGTCTTGTATTCCAAACGAATCGTCTTTGAATAGAGGGAAGAAGCAAGTCTCC
>CAYMLA010000579.1:0-1835 GCA_964390785.1 uncultured Bdellovibrionales bacterium
TGATAAATTTGCTTAAAAAAACGAGATTTGGGAGTCTTATAGTATAAATATCATAAAATATCATTTTTTTGAATATAATTTTTTTGTTATTTAGTCATTCAAGTTATTCCCTTTTTGAGGGAAGAAAAGATCTTTTAAAAATGACAGCTACAAAATATCTACTAAAAGGAGTTGGTATGAAAGAAATCAGCTCTTCTGAAGGATGAATTACAATGATGGTAAATGAGGCTCAACTTAGCAAGGATAAACAGAAACTTCATCAGTGTTTTGATGAAGTCAGTGCTTGCTATACGGAGTTATCCACATTAAAAGCATGGAAAAACCCGATGGATAACACCCCTTCTATTTGGGGGTTATCCACAGGTGTTTCCCACACTTTTAATGTGGATAACTCCTCAGCTCATACATCAAACAATTTTTTTTACCAGACTAAGGATGCAAATTGGTTTGAAAATAAAAAAGCTGCAACCTCTTTAAATAAAAGTTCGTTAAAATGGAGTTTGAATAATGACCATTTTAACAACTATGGAGGTGCAGCTATGGCTAAGTATAACATTGGTGTGGATTATCACAAGAAATTTTCTTACATGGTCGTCAAAGATCATACAGGCAAAGTTTTACGCTCTGGGCAAGTCAACAACTCCCAGTCTAATGTCGAGTCATTTTTAAGACCATTTAAAGATGATTCATCTGCTGTTTTGGAGTCTTGTCGGAATTGGTGTGTCATGCATGATTGGCTAGAAGACATTGTTGATGAGGTTATTCTCGCTAACCCCTATAAAGTCAAAGCTATTGCTGAAGCTAAAATTAAAACAGACAAGATCGATGCCACGGTTTTGGCTGATCTACTACGGGCAGATCTTATTCCTAGTTGTTATATTGCCACGAGAGAAGTTAGAGATCTGCGTTCTCTTCTCCGTGAACGTTTATACTTTGTCCGACTTCGTACGATGACAAAAAATCGAATTACAACAATTTTTGATCGATACCCAGAAGAAACTCGTAAACAAAAAGCTAAAACAGATTTATTTGGTAAAGCGGGACGTCTGCAACTTGAGAAAATAAATCTACGAGCTCCAGATCGAGCATTGATTGATCGAGAACTCAACTTCATAGATCTAATTAACGAGTTTATTAAAGAAATTGAAGATGTTATTGGTGATAATTTCAGAGAGAATAAAAATGCTCAACTTTTAAAAAGTCTACCTGGCATCGGACAGTTTTTTGCCATGCTAATTGATGCTGAAGTTGGTGATATCTCACGATTTAAAACTGCAGATAAATTTGCAGCATATGTTGGATTAGTTCCATCCACTTACTCATCGGGCGGTCGTATAGTAAATGGTCACATTATTAAAAGTGGCAATAAGTACCTAAGATGGGCTTTTGTAGAAGCCGTTATTCCCGCTATTGTTAAAGACCAAGAGCTTCGATTTGAATATGACCAACTACGTAATCGAATGAACTGGAATAAAGCTAAAGTAGCTATGGCACGAAAACTTTTAAAAATAGCTTACAAGTGTTTAAAAGAACAAAGAAAATATAAACCTCTCAATAAACTTGAACTTGAGAGGAAAATAATTATGAGGATGTCAGCATGAATTTGATATCTTTAATTTTTAACGGCCCTCATTTTTTTCTAGTGGAGGTTTTATAAGAACTTCGCACTCTCAAGGAGTTTAGGGCGTTAGAGATCTAACAACAAAATGTGACTGAAAGGATTAGGTCACGAATTGGAGAATGGTCTGAATTTGGCCTCGATCAGGATGATCGTTAATGGGATAAATGCGTCTTCCCTATGAAAATGGCGCTCAAAACGAAATGGTTGCAGTTTA
>CAYMLA010000580.1:0-1834 GCA_964390785.1 uncultured Bdellovibrionales bacterium
GGAATTACAGCAGTGTGTATTTTTACCCTGATAACCCTAAGTATTAACATTTGGTTTGTATTGCCTCTGTTGGGATCTTTTTGGTTTTTAAGTGCCTGTGGAACTTTTGTTTTTATTTTATTGTTCGGTTTAAAAACCGATGATCGAATCACTCAATTAATTTTAAATAAAAAAAGAATTTCCATCGGTGAAATTGAGCCCCATCTTAAAGAGTTTAAAAAAGCACCCATCGGGATTTCAATTAAAACAAACCAAGCTATTTTTATTCCCACAGCGCTGCGCAGAGAGCATATGATTATTTCTGGAGCCACCGGACAAGGTAAAACGACCGCTATGATTACTTTGTTAAAGCATGCCTTTTTACATCAGTATCCAGTGATCATTATTGATCCTAAAGGAGAAAAGGCTGACGTTAGTTTAATTAAAGATCTGGCTTATCAATATGGTTGTGGTGATCAGTTTAAGTTATTTTCTTTGGCTGATCCAAAAGAGTCGTGTTTCTATAATCCATTAGCGGTTGGCACGGATGAGCAAAAAAAAGCAAAGCTTATGGATGGCCTTGAATTAGGGCACGAGTATTATGCAGCTCAGGCCAGTAAGTATCTTGGCTCTGTGTTGTCTGCACTGGGGTACTTAAATGAAGCGTTGGATTTTAAAACCTTAGAGGCTTTATTGGTAGATCCTAAAAAGCTTGATTTTTTACTTCAACGATTAAAAGAAAAAAGCAAAGACCCTGTGGCCGAAAGACTGGTGGTTAAGCTTTTGTCTGCAAGTAAAATCGATAAACGTGATTTAGCCGGCTTATCGGCACAAATTGAAGCGCTCAATCCAAGAGAGTTTAACGGCATTTTAGAGTTTCATCAGGGAAGTGATCAGATCGTACTGGCTGATGTTTTTGAAAAGAAGCAAATTGCTTATTTTCAAATGAACGTCAATGGGTATGGAGACATTGCAAGACGATTAGGAAAGTTTATTATTCAGGATCTAAAACTGGTTTCAAGTCAAATTCATTCAGGTCAGATTATCAACAAACCCGATTTTGCCGCTTGTTTTATTGACGAGTTTGGTTCTTTTGCCACCAAAGACTTTGCCGATTTTTTAAAACAAGTGCGAAGCACAAATGTTGGCGTGCATCTTCTGTGTCAGGGAATGGCCGATCTTAGAGCGGTTAGTTCTGAATTTGAAGAACAGATACTAGGCAACACGTTGATTAAAATTGTTTTCAGACAAGACATCAATAGCGATGTGGAAAAGTGGGCTGAGATGGCAGGAACCATTGATGATTTCTACACCAGTTATCAAGTGGATCATTCGTTTTCTGGTCCAGTGAAAACAGGAGCAGGCAGCATGTTTGATGTAAAAAAGATGAAGATTGAATTTGATGTGTTTAAAAACTTAAAACGAGGGCAAGCCATTATCATAGATAAAGGCCGCGGGATAACAGACTTAATGCAGGTGTGGAATTCAAAAGCAAAACAAGACTCAGCTAACAAGCTCCAACAATCCATCACAACTAAAGATGAACCGAAACAAAAACTCAATCATTTGCAATCAGAAACACAGCCCTCCCCGTTTACCCCCTCTCCAAAATCCATAACAACCAGACTACGAATCAGCCAAGCAAACGCACAAAATTTAGCCTCAGTGCCTGTTGACAAAGGTGTTGACAAGGCATGGGCCAAACCCCCTAAATCTTTCAGATTTCAAGTTGACCACCCACTCACAACATCACTTAAGAAGTGAATTGAGATTGGGTGGTCAACTTGACGGGGGTTGGAGGGTAAGAAGATCAGATAATGAATAAAATAGGGGTATAGCTCAGTTGGGAGAGTAG
>CAYMLA010000581.1:0-1832 GCA_964390785.1 uncultured Bdellovibrionales bacterium
CTCAATCGCTTTGGGTATAAAGGCCTTCTTTTGGACGGAATACCTCAATGGTATTTTTATTAAATCAAACAAATTGTTATTAACTTGGAGTTCCAGAAATAAAAAAAGGTGACCCAAAGCTTTTTTTACTCTGGCTCACCTCGAATAGGGACACTTATCAACAGGCTACCACAACACGTTGGCTAAATTACAACAAACATCTGTTATTGGCTGTTTTTACAATAGCCTCTACCTAAAAGTGCTGTTCATAACATTGGTCGTTTGTTCCTTCGTAAAGTGACTTCACAAGGACTTTTGCTCCTGGATAAATTTTAGGAACAGACTGTTCAACTATATTTACAACAGAAATTCCTGGACCCTGAAACGGAGTCACCCGAACAATGGCATCTGGCTTGTTCAAATTTGACGAACCAATCACCTCAAGTTGAGATTGACAAACTTTTCCATCATTACCATCTTTATCAACCCAAGAAAATTTTTGATTAAACACATAAAATTCATCGCAAGGATGAATCCCTGCTAGTTTTCCTCCTTTTATCACAAGTTGACCATCTTGATTGTCTGTGACTCGACTTTCCCAAGCCAAGTTTGGATCTTTATCAATTTTTTTTATCATTTTTATTGCAGACTTTTTAAGAGCTTTTTTTGTCATTTCTGCGTAACCTGAATTCCAATATTTGCCATAACTAAATGACAATATACTAAAATCTAAACCCAATTTAAGATCCACTTCTGTATGATCGGCTTTTCCTTTTGATGATTTTAAATTGCTGTATTTTTTTCCATTGCCATTACTCGTGTATTTCCATTCAATTGGATTGTATAAATTCATATACAATTGAACTTCTGATTGAGAATGTTTAAACCCAATTGAAGGAGCCACAAATATACTTCCTATATCAAAGCCAATCTTTAAACCGCCACTTTTTGAACTTTTCACTTCAAAACTGGTGATTGCTGTTGAAAGTGCGAATTGAGATTCATTTAAAATACAAGGTGCTGTATTTGAATAGGTTGCTAAAGGCACAACGCTTTCAACATCATCAAGCCACTGAGAGTACACTTCGTAATCATTTTTGCTCATGAGAGCACCAAGATGATTTGTGCGTGTTTCCTCTTCAATTGATACAGACAAGGTGTAACGCTGATGTTTGTTTAAAATGTCAATCAGTTGATAATAACTGGCAAAAGCAAAATCAAATTGTTTGATGTTGTCTTGATTGCACTTATCAGACGGGCAATAAACAATCGGTTTTGCCTGAACAGGCCACAAATCAATCATGTATTTAAGATAACGACCTTGAGGAATTGGAACCTCAAGATCTTTTAATTTATCGTCCTCTTTATCGCAACTTTCATTTCCCATCAAAGAAATAAAAAATGCAGCTAAGAGGGTGACTTTTACGATCGACTTAACGGGGGATAAAGTCATTGTCATCTCCTTTCTTCCTTTGACCATCCAAGCCTAAAGAAAGTAAAGCGTTAAAATTCTCGCTATACGACCAGCCATACAAAAGCCTTACGGTTGAATGTCTAAATCACTAAAGTCTAGAAAATTGTGTCAATAAATTAATCAAGCCTTTGACTGCCCTCACTTAAGTCAAGTTAAACAACTAAAATCATTAATAGATCATCATTGATGATAAAATTTTTGAAAATAAAACCGTCAAAAGATTAGACTTTTTTTTTGAATTTATAGATTAGAAAATGATTGTCATTAATAGAATAAAAATTCAAAAGTAAAAATTGACCCCAAAAAATAAATTAAAATCAATTTCTAACTTTTTTTCAACTCCAATGAAAGATCATGAGCTGAAAGATGAATTTGATCC
>CAYMLA010000582.1:0-1828 GCA_964390785.1 uncultured Bdellovibrionales bacterium
GGCATTTATGCGGAAGGAAATGACGAGAATTTTAGTGATTTGGTGATCGAATACTATGTTCCCGAGAATTTAGTCGAAAAAGCCCCATTAGTTGTGCTTTTGCCGGGTTGCATGCAAGATGGGAAGGATTTTGCGCTACAGTCAGGATGGAAAAAGTATAGTGATCTGTTTGGCTTTGCCCTGCTGTTGCCCTCGCCCACAACGAACACTAATTTAATGAGATGTTTTAACTGGTTTAAAAAGAGTCAAACCAGTAGGGGATCAGGAGAGGCTAAACAAATTGTAGATGCAGTCGTTAAAATGACCGAAGAGTATAATCTGAATAGTCAAAGTGTTTATATGGCTGGTCTGTCTGCTGGTGGAGCTATGGCAATAGCTTTAATGGCATCTTATCCAGATGTCTTTGCTGGCGCCACCGTATTTAGCGCAATTCCAGTTGGTTGTGTTGAACAGGCTGGTTCACCTTGGTCGTGCATGTTTGCTGGTTATGTGGGAGACGCTCAGACGTGGGCAAAACATGTTTATGAAGCGTTTGAAGGATATAAAGGGAGTTATCCTAATCTTGTCATTTGGCAGGGAGCCAATGATAATATTGTATCAACATTGAATTTTAATGAGTTAATTAAGCAATGGACTGCGGTTCATGGCTTAGGGGAACCTCCGATAGAACAAGAATTAAATGGCCATCCCCACTTGATTTTTAGTTCACCAAAAAATCCGAATAGCTTTGTTGAAGCCATCAAAATTGCAGGAATGAGTCATGGTTTGGCTGTTTCATCGGGAAGCGAAGTTCACCAATGCGGAACGCCATCTCCATTTATAATTAATACTTCAATATGTTCAGCTTATTATATGATGAAAAGGTGGAATCTTGATAAATAGTGGCTATCTGGCGAAAGAATTTTTCTCTAATTTGTCTTAGATAGTGGCTGTTTTGCAGCAGCCACTAGATAAGGCTTGTCGAAATGTCATTTTGTGTGCAATAAAAGTCAGCATGGAAGTGCTTAGTCATTTGCAGCAAATTTTACAAAGTGAATTTGAGAGGCGCAAGCAAAAAAACCAAATGTATAGCATGCGTGCTTTCTCGCGCGACTTGGGAATAAGCAGCACCTCTCTTTGTGATGCAATAGCATCAAAGCGAAAATTATCAAGAGAAAATCTTTCAAAAGTGTCACAAAAGCTCTGTCTTTCCCCTTCTCAGATGCGATTGTTGCGAAGTGAGATTGGTCAGGAAAATAGTGATTTTTTTAATGATGAGCGTCTGCTTTTAGAAGACGATACTTTTCGGTTGATTAGTGAATGGTATTATATTGCAATACTTAATTTGGCTAAGTTAACGGATAATAAAGCTGATTGTGATTGGATAGCTGAAAGATTAAATATTAGTAGAACTAATGCTGCCGCTGCTCTTCAACGATTAGAGCGTTTGGGCTTATTGGAAATCAAGTCTGGCAAAATGAAGCGTACTTCGCGGCCAATTACCACAAGTGTTGATGTTCCCTCATCGGCAATTAAACATTATCATTTAGATAATCTTGAATTAGCTAAGAAATCTTTGGAGAACGATCCGGTTGATATAAGAGACTTTAGTTCCATCACTATGCCGGTTGATCTTGAAAAGCTTCCACAGGCAAAAAAAATGATCATGAAATTAAAAAGAAAAATTAGTAGTGCAATAAGCAGCGCTAAATCTAAGGAAGTATACACTTTGAGCGTTCAGCTGTTTCCTGTTAGTCGTAATAACAAAAAGTGAGGGGTTTATGAAGTGTTTTTTAACAAGTAAATGTGTAACAATGATTTTTGTTTTTTTCTTTTTCTTGCAGAGTTG
>CAYMLA010000583.1:0-1826 GCA_964390785.1 uncultured Bdellovibrionales bacterium
TGAGATTTGAGCGAAGCCAACGAAAAAGTTGGCTGTTTTGCAGCAGCCACTAAATTTTAGAAAAAAACCAATTTACAGCATCTTTTAATGAAGAATCGTTTTTATAAATATCAATTTCTTTTTTGAGTTCATTTAAAGAGTGAATTCCAGCAAGAATGATGGCAGTTCTTTTTAATTTTTTTGCTCCCGCTCGGGAAAGAGCTGTTGCTTTAATTTTTTTTGTTAATGCATTGTTTGATGATGTGAGAATTAAATAAAGATCTTTTGTCATTTGCTCTCTATTAACTTTAAAATCAGGAGAGGAAACGTTTTTGTTCCATGGGCACACTTGTTGGCAAATGTCACAGCCAAAGAGCCAAGTTCCAAATCTTTCTTTGATTTCATCCGGAGGACTATTTTTTGCTTCGATTGACCAATAGGAAAGGCATTTATTAGCATCGATTATGCCTGGTTGGATTAAGGCTTGTGTAGGACAAGACTTGATACAGTTTTGACATTGACCACAGTGATTAGGAGAAGTTGTTTGATTTAAAGGGAGACTAAGATCGGTGAGGATTTGACCGATAAAAAAGAAACTTCCTTGGTTTTTGTTGATTAAGCAGGTGTTTTTCCCAAACCATCCAAGTCCCGCTTTAAAAGCTAAATCGCGTTCAAGAATGGGAGCTGAGTCGGTGAAGGGAATGAATTTGTGATTTTTAAAAGTGTCTTGAAGTTCATTGGCAATATTTTGAAGTTTATGTTTGAAGTGAATGTGATAATCTTGTCCCTTTGCATAAGATGCAATTTGTAATGACTTTATAAAAAATGGATTTTCATTCAAAAGGGGATAAGGATGAGGAATGTAGGGTTCAAGAGCAACAATAGCATTTAAAGTGGTTCCCCAGTAAGACTGAGGATTTTTTTTGGCTTCAAGGTGATGGGATAAATAGGTCATATCGGCCATTCGATTTTCATTAAGAGCTGTTTCATATTCAAGAATTGTTTTTGGAGCGACCAAAGAAGTAAAACCAAAATAATTGAGGTTGTATTTATTAAATAATGATTCAATAATACGTTCTTGCAAGAACTCTCCTTTTAAGTTAAATTTATAGTTTTTATTCTAGCAGATGGGAGGTTTTATTTCAAAGAGGGAGTTAAGTAATGAACTTTTTATTACAAGATCCTAAATGGAATGACGTTAAATTTGTTTTGGACACATTGATTGATCAAGGCCATTTGGCTTATCTTGCTGGAGGATGCGTTAGAGATGCTTTGTTAAAAAGAATTCCAAAGGATTTTGACGTAGCGACAGATGCTCATCCTGATCAAATTAATAGTTTGTTTTCAAATTGTATTTCTGTAGGACGAAAATTTGGAGTTATGATTGTTCCATTTTCAGGATGGCAAATTGAAATTGCAACTTTTCGTCAAGATAAAGGATCGATTAAGGGGCGTTTTCCTGAAGAAATTAAATTCAGTAGTCCTGAAGAAGATGCAAAAAGAAGGGATTTTACAGTTAATGCCTTGTTTTATGTTTATCGTAACGATAAAATTTTGGATTTTGTACAAGGTCAAAAAGATTTAAGAGATAAAATTCTTCGCACTGTCGGAAAAGCAAGTTTGAGATTTTCTGAGGATTATTTGCGTGTTCTTCGTGCCGTTCGTTTTAAGGTTCAATTGGGATTTGAATTTGATCAAGATTTACAAGATCAACTCCCACAATTTAGTCATTCACTTGAGGGTTTATCTTGGGAACGAAAACGAGATGAATTAGAAAAAATTCTTTGTAGTAAAAACCGAGCAGAAGGCATCGCACTCCTTGCTCGATTTGGATTTCTTTCGTCCCT
>CAYMLA010000584.1:0-1819 GCA_964390785.1 uncultured Bdellovibrionales bacterium
TTATTCAGTTTGATCCGTGGGGGTATATGGATAGTTTTAATCTGTATGAGTATGTGCTGAATGATCCGGCGAATTGGGTTGATCCTTTGGGTACCAGCTTTATGTATACGAATTTAAGAAGTAACTATCAAATCGGTTATCAAAATTCGGACAATCAGCCTGATGCTGTGAAAAATTTTGTTCAAGACTCGGCTGGTACGATTGTGATGGTACCATTTGTTATCAAAGATCAAATTACTTGTGCAGCCCAATCCGTTGGAGAGTTTTTAGAAGATCCGGGTCATAATTTGGATATTGCTGCCAATCGTGCCGTACATCTTGGCGGTCAGTTGATAAAGACAAATGTTAAGATTCATATTAAATCACTTACTTCTTCCGATCCTGCGATAACTTATTATGAAGAGATGGATCGGGCTTATGGCGGGGCGTTGAGGTCAATGGCACGGGATGCAACCGACTGTTTCTGCGATAAAATTGAACGGTCTCAGAGTGATGATTTTTGGGTAAGGTGTGAAGCACGGGCTGAGATAACCTGGTTTATTACAGAATTTTACTTTATTAGTAAAGAACTAATTAAACAGGGGTATAAAATAGGGAAAAATTCTGGGGGATTGATGGATGATACTTTAAAAACAACTCCGAAACCTAGCGTTTGGGATCAGCCCCATGTTACACGAGGAGAACAAATTGAAAAAATGCTTGGGCAAAATCTACCTCAGACTTTCGATACCATCGACCGTTTTGAAAATGGGGTTGCAACAAGCATTAAAAGTGTTAATCTTAATCTGAAATCCTATCAAAATCCAAGAAGTTTGTATAATAAATTTAAAGGCCATGTTGATGAAGTTAAAAGATTTAATGGAGCTGAAAGGGCAGGTGTTATAGTTGAATCAGATGATATAATCAGTAAGGGTTTAGACATTGCTATTTCCCCAAATGGTTCAAAAAGTCAGTTGAATGCTCTTCAAAAAGTAGTGGAATATGGAAAGAAATGTAATGTTAATGTGAAAATTGTGGAGATCGAATGAAATCTATTTCTGTTTATAAAAGAAAAAAAAGATATATCTTGAGAGCAAAATCAAAGACAACTGCAGGAATTTGGATAAGTACAGATATTAATGAAATATTTGATATTGAAACACCTCAAGATGAAGTTGTAAAAGAAATTCTTAGTTTGCTCGAACATTCAAAAATAAATGTCCCTCATCCGACAGATTGGAATGAATTCGAAAATGACATTAACAAGCCGTTTTTGAAAAAGATCGGCGTAAAGACTTGGCAAGATTTTTATAAAGGCTCTTATCTTTGTCAATTTAAGGAAGAAAATGGTAATTATACGATAACACCATATTCTAATACAGGTAAAGGTTTTAAGCCTAAACAAGAGGAAAAATTTGAATTATCAATTTATACATCTAAAAATCAAATTGCCGAAGCTTTGTTAAAATGCTTTGAATTATGCGAGTGAGTTAGATGAAATCAATAGGGATTTACAAAAGAAAAAAACAGTATATTTTTAGTGTACGATCAGAAACAACTACAGGTTTATTTATTGCAATAGGTGTTAATAAAATTATAGGTGTTGATGAGACAAATGAAAAAATCGGAGAAATTATTCTTGAATTACTTGAATATTCAGAAACAGGGATTCCACACCCCAATGATTGGAGTGAATACAATGAGAAAGTGAGTAAGCCATTTTTGAAAATGTTAGGTGCAAGAAACTGGAACGAGTTTAATAAGCGGACTCTACAATGTGCTTTTCCTGCTTCCGCGTCAATTCCACAATTCGGTCCAAAACCTCGCGATCACTGAAATC
>CAYMLA010000585.1:0-1810 GCA_964390785.1 uncultured Bdellovibrionales bacterium
GCTTAAAAAAACGAGATTTGGGAGTCTTATAGTATAAGGTACAATTGGAGTTTTTACCTGACGTCCATTCACTTTTCGTTGCTTTATTTGAATAGCTCCTAGGTCTTCGAAAAATAGAATTATCTTATTGAGATTAGAAACATCAACACCAGATAGCTGAGCCAGTTCATAGACTGAATTTGGTTTAAAGGTGAGGATGTTTGACAAGATAAAAATATTTCGAGCAAATTTCTCAAACTCTTTTCTATTATTGATGAATTTCACGAGTTCGACCACCCTAATTTCACGAGTTCGACCACCCCCCTTTGAAGCAAACCAGTGGGACGCTTTTACCTATTTCACAAGTGGTCAAACTTCGTGAAAGAGCGGTGATCAAACTAGGTGAAATTCAGCAGATCACAAAATCTGAAGCTAAATTTTAACCTGCTGAATTTATTAAGGGATGATTTTTTGTGCAATACAGGGTATCGTGGTGGGAAACGGCTATAAGGTCGCCTCTATCGAGCGAGCCATTATGGAGGGCTTTAAACTGGCCAGTAAAATTGGGGAGCGAACAGCGATTCATGCTTGCCGAACGGCCATCCAGCAAAAACAAACAACACTCAAAAAAATTGGAATAACTGCCAAAGAGCTTTGCCTTGACTCCTATCTTACCAAATACTTTGAGACCATCATCGGAGCAATACAGTGACTACGAAAGCAAAAGGCACATCGATAAGGCAAAAAATTATTGATCTTGGAAAAAAGCTCAGCATTGAGCCACGCGACCTTGAAACCGTCAAAACTCAGGCAGAGGTAGATTTGAATGACGGTGTTTGGTTCCGTTTTGAAAGTCAGGTGGATCTTGTACTACACAATAATTCAGCTGTCGTAAATTTAGGTTATACGAATAAAGACTTATTTATAATTTTTAAATTGAAAATTTAATTTTTTTCGGCAATATTATGTCAAACTAAAAATAAATGTTTTGTCTGCACTAGTTATCAGCTATCGATTGTCAGCCAATAGAAATTAAATTTTAGGATTTAATTGTAAAAAGCGAGGAAGTTAAAGAACCAAAAAGGCTGAAAAGCTTAGAACTGGAAAGCTGTAGGCTGTGGACAAAACGAAATGGAGTCTGCGTTATGTTTAAAATCACATTGTTTTTTATAACTCTTTTTTTCTCTATTCAAAGCTTGGCAAGTGGACATTTGATCAATGACTGGATGCCAAATGATCAGCAATGGGCTCTTAGTGTTGGAACTAGCTTTGAGCAGAGCAAAGTGACCTGGGAAGGGCTTGATAATGAAACCACTAGTTCTAAACAAGGTTTTTTTGTAAAGGGTTATTACGGTTTTCTTGATGATTTTTCGGTCTATTTTAAGCTACCTTATATTAACCATAATTTTAAATATAGTGAAGACACTGATCAGAATTATTCCATTTCAGGATTAACCAATTGGGAGCTTGGAATTCAAGCAATGGGAGCTTTTGAGATGCTGCGATTTTATTATGGACTTGAATTGAGTTATTCTGTAGAGCCTCTTAAAATGGATGATAATGATCAAAGTGTGGCATCTTATAAATTTACAAATGCCTATACTGGATTTCACTCCCTTAAACCTTTTTTTACCATTGCTGCCGATTATGAGCCTCATTATTTTGGTTTGAAGTATTTACATGCCTTAAATGGTGATCGAAAAGCTACTTATACAAGTGGACAAAGTGATCGGACTCAAAAAGTTGGCGTATTTACTCAATACTCCTTGTTTTATGAGTGGCACCCGTCTCAAAAAAATCAAAAATTTGGTGGCGAACTTCTGCGTTTTCA
>CAYMLA010000586.1:0-1809 GCA_964390785.1 uncultured Bdellovibrionales bacterium
AACAATAAACATTGCGTAATGATAAATTTGCTTAAAAAAACGAGATTTGGGAGTTTTATAGTATAGAAACTCAAGAAGCTTTTGATTTAGGGGCAAAAGAATTTATTTCAAAACCTTTCCAAGAAGATGAATTACTTACAGCCATTGAAAATTCACTTCTATAAAATTACTGAACTGATTTATCTAATCACCGTTTCAAATTGAGCCAAAACGTATTTGTTGCTGTTGTGAATTAAAACAATACGTTCTCAAATAGACACATCTTAAGACTTAAGTTTAAGCAAATAATTGCCGATTGATACAATAACTATAGTATAACTTAACGACTGACTTAGAAATAACGATTAACACCTTTGTAAAGCAAACTTTAATGATTCACTCACTTGCAACGGTCACTAACTGAATTGAATGTATAAATGAGCGTTATTTAAAGCATGAGGTTAGCGATGATTACAAAGTGCTCTGCACCAAACAGAACAAATGATCAATGCAACTTTAATAGTAAAACTCGAGGATTTACTTTAATCGAGTTTGCCATGGTCGTACTTCTTATTGCTGTGATTTCAGCAATTGCCGTTTCAAACTTTATTGATTTTCAAAAAGATGCAAAATCTGCGGCGGCAGCAAAAATGCTATCTGCCATTGAAGTAGGCATCACAAATCAAAAAGCAAATATGATTTTTAGGTGTGACGCACCTCCAAACGCTTGGCCTGCAGCTTCCGACATTCAAGTTAATAATATCACAAACGGAAACAGTTATTGCACAGAAGCACACATTCCAAATCCAGCCGAAAGAAAATTTTTAGCTGGTTATGACAATCAACTCCCTCCAAATCCTGCTGGAGATCCTCCTAGTAATTTTGTTATTGACTGCAGTTTTCTTGGCACATGCCCCCAAGAAGGCGGACAAATAGAACAAAAAGAAAAAACATTTTATGCAATTTTTCCTTTTCTCAATGACGAAAAGAATACCCCATCTTCTTCAAGTGCGGCATTCATCCAATCTATTTATCTTTTTGAAATATTCTCTAAACTTTCTTTTTTTCTGCCCAAAATTTCTTTTGCCTCAACCAAAAAGAAAGAAAATGTTTTTACAGGAATTCCCTGTGCTGGTCTTGGATCTGATTATTCGAATGGATGGTGTTATAATTCCGCTTCCGGAAGTCTATGGGCTGATGCACGAAACCCAGTACCAAAAACTGACATTCCAAAAGATCCTCCGCTTCCTAAACTTACTCCAAAACAAGAAAAAGAATTAGCTAAAATTATTGCTAGCCGTAAAAAACTCGATCAACAAGAACAAAGTAAAATAGCTTCTTTTGACAAGCAAGTTCAGTCAACTCAAGTTAAATATGAGCAAAAAAGAATTCAAATTGACAAAATTGAAGGCAAACGCATTGCTTCAACTGAAAGAAAAATAGAAGATTTAAAATTAAATTATGAAAAACAGAGGCAAACTCTTCAAAGTTCACTTGAATCAATTAAAAATGACTCTTCACTTTCTGAAAAACAAAAGACAAAAAAAATCATCCGTATTGAAAAAAATATAACTCAATTGAACAAAAAAGAACCTCAACAACTATCTAAACTTGATAAGCAGATTGAAAATACAAAATTAAAATATGAAAAACAAAGAGAAAAACTTAAAGCACAAGAAAAAACTGCTCTTGATAAAATTGAAGTCAACCGAGAAAAACAACTCGATAAAATTAAAACTCAAAAAGACCAATTGGCTCAAAAAGAAGCCGCCTTGTATTCATAGAGCGGACTTCGTCCGCAGCCTACAGATTTCAGTCTTCAGTTCTCAG
>CAYMLA010000587.1:0-1804 GCA_964390785.1 uncultured Bdellovibrionales bacterium
ACAACATGGTTATATTCGATAGAACGGTAAAAATCACCGCCGGGATATTCTTTTTTGTAATCGGTCAACCGTTCTTCCTGGATAAAGTCTGTTTCAAACAGGAGCATCTGGATTTCTTCATACAGCTGAGACAGGAGGTCCTCTTCTTTAGGTGAAAATTCATATTCCGTTTCATCTTCCGGCTGGACTATAAATTCCTCATTGTCTTCAGTTATAGTAAGGGCGAGTTTCTTCTCGTTATTAATAAGATGGAGCCTGCAGCCAGTTATGTTTTTCTGAGACCAGGTAAATTCAGCCTGCGGAATAAACCATCCGTATTGTTCCAACTTAATAAAAAATGGAATTGTCCTGATTTTCCACCTGTAGGCTTCCTCAATTTCAGAGAGGATATCATTTCGCAATGGGGTTGAGCACAGGAATTCAAGTTTGTCCTGTTTGTTCCAGTACTCATTCAGAGAATTAAAAGTTTCAAGGGCCTCGGCAAAATCGTAATATTTTCGTATTTTATAAGCTTTCCGCCGCTTGCTGAGGTTAAGCTTGGTGTTTTTATAGTGTTCAAGGATGTAACGAAGCCGCTCACTTGAATTTTTGCCGATTCCTTTTTTATCAATCAGTTTTAAATCATGATTTGATAATCTAAAATTTGTAACCTTTAACGGGTTATCCTTAGGTTTTCTGCCGGCACCTGTCTTCTCAGTCATAATTGCATTACTCTCTTCATATAAACTATAAATATGATATAAAAGTGTATTTTTTTGTCAATACTATTATTTACGTAATACGATAATTTATTTCTGTAGAACAAATATGCGGATTTTGATCGATTTTTAAAGGATGTAATACAATGAATCATTTTCTTTATAAGGAAATTCGATTATCTGTTCTTTTACAGGGATTTACGGAATCATTATACTAACAAACTAAAAGTATGTATACGTTAAAACATTTTTTATATGATAAACATGGTGTATTTGTACTTTCGGAAATTAAAAAATTAGTTGACAATTATTTTTTCATAAATTTACATTATTAAAAACTATAAGGTATGAAATTCAATTCCGTATTTTTTGATTTTTCGCCAGAGTGTGGTTTTATCCATTCCTAATTCAGCAGCGGTTTTTCTGCGGTTTCCGTTATTTTTCCTTAAAATTTTTAAAATGTGTTCTGTTTCGGTTAAAGAAAGTTTTTTTCTGCTGGTAAGAGCAGGTTCGCTTTGGGCTTTTTTTGCTTTTTGCTGGAATTCAAAGGGCAAATGCACTGTGTCTATAATATTATTGCGGCAGAGTACAAAAGCATGCTCTATCATATTTTCAAGTTCTCTTACATTTCCTGGAAAATCGTATGTCATAAGCATCGCAAGTGCGCGATCAGAGAGCCTGGTAATATTTTTTCCCATTTTAATACTGAATTTGTGTATAAAATGATCAACTAGCAGTGGTATATCTTCTCTTCTTTGTAACAGTGGAGGCAGGGATATTTTTACAACGTTAATCCGGTAATACAAGTCTTCCCTGAATGAACCGTCTTCCACAAGCTTTGTAAGGTTTTTATTTGTAGCAGAGATTATTCGTACGTCTGTTTTTTCAGATTTGGTTGCGCCAAGCGGGTCGTATTCTTTTTCCTGTATAACGCGCAGTAGTTTAACCTGCATTGCAGGCGGAATGTCTCCGATTTCATCAAGGAAAATAGTTCCGCCTGCTGCAAGAGCAAACCGGCCTGGTTTGTCTTTATTTGCATTTGTAAATGCCCCTTTCACGTAGCCGAAGAGCTCGGATTCAAGCAGCGTGTCCGGCAGGGCAGCGCA
>CAYMLA010000588.1:0-1794 GCA_964390785.1 uncultured Bdellovibrionales bacterium
CGCCGCACCATTCGTATTCTTTCCCGACGTACAAAGAACAACCCTTTCCTTATTGGAGAGCCTGGAGTTGGAAAAACAGCCATTGCTGAAGGATTGGCTTTAAGAATAATTAATCAAGATGTGCCTGAGGTATTAAAGAAAAAGCGTTTGGTTTCTTTAGATATGGGAGCTTTAATTGCCGGAGCAAAATATAGGGGGGAATTTGAAGATCGTTTGAAAGCAGTTATTCGTGAAGTGATTGACAGTGATGGTCAAATTATACTGTTTATTGATGAATTACATACCCTAGTTGGTGCTGGTAAGACGGATGGGGCAATGGATGCGGGACAACTTTTGAAGCCTGCTTTGGCGCGAGGACAATTGAAGTGTATTGGTGCCACAACATTAAATGAATATCGAAAATACATTGAAAAAGATGCGGCATTAGAGCGACGTTTTCAAACGGTGTTAATTGAAGAACCCAGCGAAGAAGAGGCTATCACTATTTTAAGGGGCCTTAAAGAAAAATATGAAGTTCATCATGGTGTTAGAATTACCGATCAAGCTATCCAAGCTGCAGTAAAATTATCTCATCGTTATATTAGTGGTCGGTTTTTACCCGATAAAGCAATTGATTTAATGGATGAAGCGGCTAGCCAACTGGCTATTGAGGTTGGAAGTGTTCCAGTCGAAATCGATGAGATGAGAAGAAAAGTGATGCAGCTTCAAATCGAAAAGGAAGCTTTAAAAAAAGAGACAGATAAAACATCTCAGGAGCGTTTGCTTCAACTTAATAATGAATTGGATCATTTAAATCGAAGAGAAGAAGAATTGACAAAAAAATGGGAAGCTGAAAAATTTGGAATTGATAATTTAAAGAACACAAAAAAAGACATTGAAGAAACTAAAACATTAATTGAGCGAGCAGAAAGAGAAGGGAATTTAGAAAAAGCGGCAGAGTTAAAATATGGGGTGTTGCCTCATCTCGAAAAGCAAGTGTTGGAGCTGAATGAATTGGTTTCGAATAAAAATCAAGAAACTTTTTTGCTTGAAGAAGTCGGTCCAGAAGAAATTGCTCAAATTGTATCTAAATGGACTCAAATTCCAGTTTCAAAAATGTTAAAAAGTGAATCCGAAAAGCTTTTAAAAATGGAAGAAAATTTGTCAAAACGAGTGGTCGGTCAAGATAAGGCTTTAACAGAAGTCTCTCATGCCATTCGACGAGCAAGGGCTGAAATTTCTGATCCTCATCGTCCATTGGGTGTCTTTTTGTTTTTAGGACCGACGGGAGTCGGTAAAACGGAAACGGCTCGGGCTTTGGCTGAATTTTTATTTGATGATGAACTCGCTATGGTTCGAATTGATATGAGTGAATATATGGAAAAGCATTCGGTTTCTCGTTTGATTGGAGCTCCTCCGGGATATGTGGGTTATGATGAAGGAGGACAGTTAACTGAAGTTGTTAGAAGAAAACCGTATAGTATTGTGCTTTTCGACGAAATTGAAAAGGCTCATCCCGAAGTGTTTAATGTTTTGCTTCAAGTATTTGATGAAGGGAGATTAACGGATGGGCAAGGGAGAACTGTTGATTTTAAAAATACAGTTATTATTATGACATCAAATTTAGGGTCTCAGTATATGATGGACGAAAAATTAAATGCCGTTCAAAAAAGATCAGTGATTGATGATTTATTAAAGAAAACGTTTCGTCCTGAATTCCTTAATCGATTAGATGAGATTATTCAATACAACCCTTTAGGAAATGAGTCCCAGCACCAGCGCGCCGTTACCATCGCTACGCCCAGTGACAAGGTT
>CAYMLA010000589.1:0-1789 GCA_964390785.1 uncultured Bdellovibrionales bacterium
AAATGAGCTTAAACAAGTGAGCCAATTTTACTGAGTACCAAAGATTTACCTCTAGACAGGATTCATGACTCAATCAAGTTGAAATTTGGCATAATGCAGAAAATTGTCGTAGGACTTAAACCGAGCTGTACTAGTTAAAGGATCTGATTATATAAGAAATATGAATCAGCTCCTGGTCACTTCAGATCTTTCTGTAGAACATGTGGTCGTTCGCTTTTTGCTGAATATGAAGAAAATACATTCAATACATTCCAATTGGCAGTTTAGAATCAACACCTTGCCTAACATGTTTAGTTTATTTTTGAGTGAGGCGATTGCGTTCGGGGGAAAATATAAAAATCTTTTCAGGAGTTATTGACCCAAAGGGTTTATTGTTTTCATTAAAAACCTTAATAAAAGAGGACTTATGCGCAATTAGTCATGTTCGCTAATGTTTGGAATATTTTTTTATTTTTTGTAAAATCAAACAAAGACTAAAACAACCTAGAGGGAGTTCAATATGACAATACCTATTCATTCATCCTTTCTGAGATTATTTCGGTTTACTCTTTGTGGAATTTTATTTTTACTTGTGGCCTGTGCAAGCCCAACCAAACATCGCTATCGCGAAGGCGATAATACGGGACAAGAAACAGAGATGACTCCTCAAGATGAACAACGAATGACTCAAGAAGTTCTCCCTAAAATGAAAAAAGACTATCCACCAATTAAAAACCCACAATTACAAAGTTATATATCACGCATCGGACATAAATTGGTTCGAGCAAATAAGCTCGAAGGCAATCCCTATCATTATAACTTTACTGTTGTCGATGTCGATTATGTTAACGCATTTGCGCTCCCAGCAGGCACTATCTATGTAACTGCGCCCCTTATTGCTCTTGCAGAAAATGAAGCCGAGCTTGCTGGTGTTATTGGACACGAAATTGGTCATATTGTTGCTCGACACACTGCTGAGCGCATGTATATGGCCAAGAAAGAACAGAAAAAAACAGCTTGGTATGCCATTGGTGGTGGTGCTCTTGGTGGGGCAGCAGGCTATGCCCTTGGGAGGCTAACCTGCGCTCCAAAGGATGAGGCTTGTCTCATTAAGGCCGCCCAAGTGGGAGCCATTGCTGGAGCTGGAGGAGGACTCTTAATACAAAAATACGGTTTTATGGCAAATTCACGAGAGGACGAGATGGAGGCTGATCGCATTGGCTTTCGAATTGCTGTCAATGCGGGTTATTCAAAAGAGCATGTTGGTGCTTTTTATGAAAAGCTTCTTGAAATGGAAAAATCAATGAAAAAAGGACAAAACGCTCTTCTCAGTAGTCTGTCGGACGTCATGAGCACTCACCCCCCCTCAACCAAACGAGTGAATCAAATGAACCAAATGAAGCACAAACAAAAGCCCATTCCTCCTCAAACAGTGAGTACAAACGAGTTTGAAAATGCAAAACGACTCATTGCTCGTTTAAAAATAAAAAAAACGAATTAACAAATTTGTTTAAGGTGCTTGAATCTCAGATACAAACTCAGACACAAGCAAATAAAGCCGGCAATGTAAAACGTGGGACTAATACCAATATGTGAAGCCACCCACGCACAAAACAAAGTGCCAAAAGGCAAAACACCCATCATAGACATATTATACAGGCTCATCACTCGACCGCGCATGTGATCAGCAACAAGCAACTGTAAGGTTGTATTAATACTTGCACTTTGAACAATAAGGCCTAGCCCGCAAAAAAATATAGCGCCTAAACTCCAACCTAAATGACTCGAAAATCCCAATAAAATGAGAGAC
>CAYMLA010000590.1:0-1788 GCA_964390785.1 uncultured Bdellovibrionales bacterium
ATCCGAATGAACAGGATGCGATTGAACATTCTCAAAAGTTAAAAAAAATAGGATATGCTGCTTTTTATATTCCCGCTAAGGTGAATGGAAAAACATGGTATCGTGTTGGTGTCGGTCTTTTTGTTTCTCGATCAGAGGCTATTTCGCACCGAAAAAAAATCATTGGAAGCAATGGAATTCAATCGGCGATCATTCAAAAAATCGTAAAATAAGCTTTTTTATTTTAAATAGTGGCGGTTGCAAAACAGCCCCCTTTTTCGCCTCGTTCGATTTGAACTCAGGCGCTTCAAATTTGACTCTTTTGCAGCAGCCACTAAATCGAACGAGTCATTCTTCCAAAGTCCTCATCGAAGAAATCCAAACAAATAAAGTGGGATAGACTGTTTTGTGCCAATCTCAATTCCATCCTGCACCAAAAAGCCTTCGCTTGTGACCTGTTTTCTGTTTTTAGATTTTCCTCCAACTTCAAATAGATAATTATTAAGATAGAAATCTGGTGTAGATTTTTGCTTAACTGCTTTAACACAATACAAATCGAGATTCCCTGGAATTTGAGATACAAAAAAAGTTTCTCGATAAGATCCAATGTCGGTGATCTTTCTCTTGGCAAGTAAGATTTTCAAAATATTCACATTGGCGATCATTATTTTATCAGGTTTATTTGTTGTTTTACTGCGATCGGCTCTGAGTTCAATAGTTAGCGATGTGTTGTTAAGATGTTTTAGATAACGATCCAGTGTAACTCGAGTTAATCCTGTGGCAACAGCAAGGGAAGACTTATTTAGACTATCTTTTTGACTGGTCGATATTTGAAATAGAGTTTTTTTGAGATCGATTTCAGCTCCTTTTTTGAGATCAAAATCAATGACAATATCTTTTTCAATGATTCTATTGATGTTTTCTTCAAGTCTTCTGTGGTATCCTCTTAGCGACTCTCGATAAAAAGGATAGGCACCATAAATAAGGTAATTTTGAAACTGATTTAAGATTTTTGTTTTGATCAGTGATCTTTTTAAAGAAGTTGAAATTTGAATATGTTTTTTTACAATATCATCTAATGTGATTTTTTTTAAATTTAAATCAGGCATTTCTATGTTTAAAAACTCTCGAAAAGAAAGATCTTTTAAATGCTCATGATCAATTCTTCGTTGAATATCCGCTTCAGCAATTCCCTTTGATATCAAGGCTTCAGATGAACCGGAAACAACTATCTTTTGGCTCTTACTTGTATCAATTAGTCCTCTTAATGTTAGCCCCCAATGAGGAACTTTATGAATTTCATCAATTAAAATTAAATTACCATAGGTTCTAAAATATTCTTTTACCAATTTTTCCAAATCATCTTGCCTCATTACAAGGTCATAGCCATTTATGTATAGAAAGTCTTGAATTGGTTTCAATTTTTGGCGTTTAGTTGCTTGAATCATAAGGGTTGTTTTTCCAACTCCCCGTGGTCCAGTTAAAACTATGGCTGGAGAATTCCAATTCACCTCGTTTATGAGTTCTCTACTGGAGGGTAATTGAAGTGCTTCGTCGATATAGTCTAACATTTTTGATAGATAATAATCTAAGGTCATTTTTTTCCTTCACAACAACTGTGTTGATTTAAAACAGCATGCGCTAGAGGCAGCCTTTTCCTCACGTCTTGAAAAAAACCAATTCAACAGACAACTAGAATTTTCAATATGCATACTACACTATACAATAAGTGTATTATTATGTAAAGTGCAATATACATAAAGCGGACTTCGTCCGCAGCCTACAGATTTCAGTCTTCAGTTCTCAGCT
>CAYMLA010000591.1:0-1785 GCA_964390785.1 uncultured Bdellovibrionales bacterium
TGACAGACTCTCCGTGTAAAAATGTCGAAGGACTTAAGCCGAGCTGTACTAGGCTCGATAATTTTTCATAAACATAAATTGTATGTCTATCACAAAAATTTATTGTAGGAAAGCTTTGCTGAAAATCAAATACTAGTTTTGTTAAAAATTTAACTTTGATCTTTTTGTCTCGGCAATTAATATTTTTTGTTCCAGAGATTTTTATGTAAAATGCGGGAATCATTTTTTGTCCAAAAATGGCATAGCCATTAGCTGCAGATAGTGTTTCATAAACTGAATCTTTCTCATTTTCATTTTCGATTTCTTTGCAGAGGGAGTCCGTAAAATCGAGCGTTTTGAATTTTTCTTTAACCTCAAAAGAACTTATGCTTTTACCATCAAGCAATAAACTTGCATTCGAAAAAAACTCCTCGTGCATGAGTGATTGATCGGAATATTGAGATAGACCGATGGCTTGGAAGCGCTCTGTTTTTTGTTGTTGCATATTAGACAATTCGACTTCCGCCGTATTATAGTCAATATCAACATTAAAACGTGGATTTTCCAAGAGATCCACTGTTGTTACAACATAGGAACCCCAAAGGCTTCTTCCTAATTGTTCAGATATTTTCTGGAAAAGGTCGAATTCCCAAGTTTTACTTTGATAAAAAGGATTGTTGTTAAAGTTCATGCAATCACTAGGTACGTTATTAAAGGTTGGTTCGTACCAGTCGGGAAGTTCGCCCCCATCACTTATAGATTTTTCAAAGTACTGATTACTAACAAATGAATTCCATCAAATTTTTTATCAAAAGAAAAATTACCTAAACTGTCACTCTTGTTACTTTTATTGTCACTGCAGCCTGCTAGAATAAATCCTAATATTGCAAAAAACATCAGAAATTTTAACATGATAATCTCCAATAATCGCATTGTTGTTAAACTTAGCAAAATGATTTGCAATTTTGTTACCAAGCTTCGTTGTACCAGAACCTTTTTTAGTTTGAAGCTTCTATTCAACTAAAAGACCTTTATTGATTTTTGTCACTTTGTGAGCGAGGAATTTTAAATCCCTTTCGTCATGGGTAACCAATACCGTGGGTACGTTTTCAACTTGAATGATGTCTTTGAGAAGGTGCCGAGCTTCAGTTTTTAAATCATCGTCTAAAGCTGAAAAGGGTTCATCGAGCAATAACACTTTTGGTTTTCCAATTAACGCACGCGCAAGAGCAACTCTTTGTTTTTCTCCTCCTGATAAGTAAGTGGCCTTTCTGTTTTCAAAATGTTTCATTTGTAAAAGTTCACACAAGCGATCATAGATTTGCGTTGCTGTTTGATGATTCATCTTTCTTGCTCGACTGGCAAAAAAAATGTTTTGCTTTGCTGACATATGAGGGAATAGTTCTAAAGATTGAAACACAACACCAAGTTTTTTATCTTGAATTGATAACTGAGCCAAATCGATTCCTTGATAAACCCATGAATAAGAAGAACAGGGTTCGAGACCCATAAGAATTCTAAGTAATGTTGATTTTCCAGAGCCAGAAGGTCCCCACAAAACGGTTATGCCTTTATCAAGTATTTCCCATTGATCAACTCGAAGAACAAACTCATCATATTTTTTAAAAACGTTACTGACTAAAGACATTTTCTCTCCAAAAATTAAACTCTTCGTTCAAGCATATATCCGACAGCAGAAAAGATAATAAAACAAAAAAGTCCTAACATCAGTAGAACTAAACTCAAGAATACAGCAATTTCAAAATTATAACTTGTAATCAAACGATCAACGAGCATGGCCAAGCT
>CAYMLA010000592.1:0-1784 GCA_964390785.1 uncultured Bdellovibrionales bacterium
GGATTTAATCTTTTTATTTGGGAATTAAGCCCTACGCGAAAATCCCTGTTAAATGTGCTTTTGGGCAACTGGAAAAATCTTCAAGCTGACAAGCCTTCATTCATGAACACCAATTGGCAAACTTTTGCTTTGATAATCCAATCACATCAAGACATTCGCTAATAGGAATTGAAAGTTTGGCGACTTCAATGGCATCAATGATTTTTTTCTTCACATCAGAGGTAAATCTTTGATATTGAACGCTTGAGACCAAATGTACTAAGTTTAGAGAGCTAGAAAACATATTTGACAAAAATATACATAAATTGTATATTATTGTCAATTATGAAATTAGATCCAAATTTTCGAAGAAAACTAAAAAAACTGTTAGAGGCTCAAAATGGAGTGCTTACTAAAATGGACTTATGGAATATCGTCCAAGCGACTTCAGAGGTAGAATTTTATCGCCAAGTGGAAAAGTTATCTAATGAGCAACTGTTGTTTAAATTCATGAGGGGGATCTATGTCGGGCCTAAGTTTTCAATTCCGAATTTAGTAATGACAATTAAACCAGATGCCTATTTAAGCTTGGAATATGTGCTTGCTCAACACAACATGATTGGCACGTATTCTGAAAGAAAAATCAGACCTATCTCACCTGTTAGCTCAAGGACTATAAAGTCTGGACAAACAATTATAGAGTTTAAAAAAATTAGTACACATTTATGGCAAGGCGTTCATATCGTCAATGGTATCAGAACTGCAAATAAAGAACAAGCCTACCTAGACACCCTTTATTTATATCAAAAGGGTACTAAATTTTACTTTGATATTCATAGTGATATTGACACCTCACCACTCAATAATAATTTGCTTTACCAATATCTTGAAAAATATAAAAACACTAAATTTAGAAATTTCGTCAAAGGAATTTTAAATGATTGAGCTACCTAATATTAAAACAGAAACTGATTTATTCTATTTTTTAACACATGTCATTCATAGTAGATTCCCAAAGCATGCGGTTTTGAAAGGCGGTATGGTCTTAAGACTTTTAGGTTCTAAAAGGCAAACCTTAGACTTAGATTACACCTTTGTTCCCTTTGCTTCAAAGAAGGAAATTTTAGAAGATATTAAAAAACTTTTTTCCGAAATTAGCGAAATTGAATACTCGATAAAAACAAACTCAAAAGCCATAAGAGTTAATCTTATTGCGAACAACTTCAGAGCTCAAGTTGAAATCAATGTTGCCAAAGAATTGAAAACTGATGTCGTAAGTACAGCCCTTTTTAAAGATGTAACCAACCCGATCCAACCAAGAATTATAAAAATCATGAGTCTTGATGTTGCCCTATCCCATAAGCTTGCCGCCTGGAACGAGAGGCGCTTGTTTCGGGATTTGTATGATGTTTTCTATTTTCTTGAGGTTCAAGGTGTAACTCCTGATTGGGATATTCTTGATAAGCGCCTTTCAAGTATTCAATCGAGAAGACCTGAAATGAAAAGAATTAAATCCATGACAATGGATTCTTTCAAGAAAGAACTGAAGACTGTAGTTGATGAATTTACTCAAAAAGATCTTGAAGATGAGCTGGGAGGAATTCTCAATGAAATTGAACTTACTGGCTTAGCTTTTAAAATGAAAGACACATTTAATCGCTTTTTACAAAACAACTCTTAATAGCGATTTGGCTGATCAGATTACCTTTGAAAACAATAAATAGTGCTTGTTGCGAAATAGATTTAATAGTGTGCTTCACATAAACTCATCTCTTAATAAATCCAATAGATTACCACAAAACAAT
>CAYMLA010000593.1:0-1783 GCA_964390785.1 uncultured Bdellovibrionales bacterium
AAGCTGAGAACTGAAGACTGAAGACTGAAATCTGTAGGCTGCGGACGAAGTCCGCTCTATGAAAAACAGAAAATTTTACAATTTATAACAGTTGGGATGTCTATCAAACAAAGACATCCTATAATTAAGTGGCTGTTGCAAAACAGCCACAATTTATATTGTGAGAAAAAGCGAAATACAAATTATGAAATATAAACACAAAATTATTCTTTCAATAAAAAATAGATGCAAATCAAATTTTTTTAGATTTCAATTTTATATTATAAACTTTAATCTGATTCTATTTACAATAATGTTACTTGTTTCTAAAGCACAATCTCATACAGAATATCTGTGGTATTCCCATTTATTTCCCGTCTCTTTTCCTCATTTAAATGAACTTGATTCATCTTATTTTGTAACTGTATTTGAAGGTTCTGGAGTTCAAATCGGAAATGGTTATGTTCTGACCAGTCGACATGTTATTGAACCCTATCTTGATTCTACTTTTGATTCTTTTTATATAGGACAAAAACATCTTTATGGTGATTGGTGGCTCATTATTCTTCCAGAACAAGGAACTTATTCTTTTTGTCGATATGATAAAATCAGTCCTTTATTGTCCCAAAAAAGAAACGATTGCAAAAAATCAAGTTTTCAAATCCATCCAAACACAATTGGACAAAGAAATGATTGGGCTCTTGTGTTTAATTCAAAACTCATCTCATTTAATCACAGCTTAAAAATTAGACCAACTCATACATTGATGAAAAAGGAAAAAATTTGGATCATTGGCAATCAAAATCAAACTAAAAACAGAATTTCGCTTACAATGGGTTTATTCACCAAAGCCATTCAAAGCAATGGAACTCTTGATTCTGTCAGAACAACAAAAGGCTTTAGTGGTAGTCCTCTTCTGGATCAATACTCCAATCTCATTGGCATTCATTTTTCTGGGAATTCCCAAAAAAACCTTTCTCACTTTGTAACCATCGAATCAATCACTCCTTATATTAAAAAAGCCTCATCCAAATATTCTGACATTCCAGAATTAAAACCATGGTGAGCAATTAAGAACAGCCATTATTCATAAAAACTGAAGTGAATTGATGAAACTACAATTTACCAAAGTAACATTATAACTTATTGTAATCACAGATGTTTGACAACGTAATAAAATAGGCGTAATATAGTGTACATGATTGCAATAGGAAAAACATTAAAACATCGTCGAATGGCTTTGGGGTTCTCACAATCTCAGCTGGCTCATCGTGCTTCTTTGAGTTTAGCGAGCATTCAAAAAATTGAGCGTGGATCAGTCAGTCCAAGGTGGGAGAGTTTAGAAGATTTACTTCAGTCACTCAGCCTGAACTTTTCAATTTCTGAAAAAGAAATTAACTTAGATGCATTAGCCGCAATTGGGGTGCCAATTGCTCAAAAAAATGATGTTCATGAAACATTTGAACTTTCTGAATCAATAAGGCTGATTATTTTTCAATTTACCCATTTTCCAGAGAGGGTGCAAGAAGCCATTGAAGCTTTTGTTTTAGCATTGAAACTTCATTTTCCCTCTCAGTTTCAAAAACTGTATCGAGAGAATAAAAAAATTGTTGAGCTATTGCCATCAAAAATTGACGGTCGTATGATTAAGTTAAGCAGAATAGCCAAGTCAAACCTATCAAGAGATTTATAAAATGATTGATCAATTGATCTTAGAAAAATTCATTTGTCATGCTTTGAAAAAATTATCTGGAGAATGGCTCATTATTGGTGGATCAGTTATTCCTCTCGTCGATAAGAACTA
>CAYMLA010000594.1:0-1783 GCA_964390785.1 uncultured Bdellovibrionales bacterium
CCCAGCCATGATCTTTTGCCAGAATGAAACAGATCGCATCCTGCCCTGAAAGTGAGGGTTTCTCTGACCTGATTTGGGACACTTCAACAATCTGTGTAAAAGTTGGTTCAACTATTTCAATGCCTAAACTTCGTACATCCTCGGCGCTCAACTCATCAACTTCTTTTAATACTTGCAAGGGTACATGTAATTGGTGCACATGCTCACAAACCAGCTTGAGAAGATCGGGAGCGGTTTTGGCATAATCAATCAAAACATTAGCATCAGAAATAATCCCCGCTTTTATGGATTTGCCGGTCATACCGCAATTTCCGCCCATGAATTGATTATTTCTCTCATATCCATGAGAGAAACGTTTAATATCTCTGCGGCCCGACTAACAGTAATTTCCGCTTTATCTAATGCTTTCCTGACAAGTGAAACGAGATAATCTTCCACAAAGTCTGGTTTCTCCAGAGGATATGGCTCTTTATGCGCAGTCAGGCTTTGTCCGAATTTAAGTTTGTAGATAGCAAGAAATTTCGCAAGTAATTTTCCATAGTCACCATATCCCATCTCTGACAATCGATGTATAACAGCCTGGTAACTCACACCAAAAAATCGTTTAATATGCAAAACCCGATCTACATATCCAAGCCCATAAGATTCATCAAGCTTCTTTTTGAAGGCTTCATCAGGCATTAAGAAATATCCCGCAAAAATATTTGCTTCATTTTCTTCCTGGTCTGGTTCATCGATTTGGTTTGGATCGTATGCTTCAGGATGTAAAATCAAATGACCAAGCTCATGAGCCACAGTGAAAATTTGTCTTTCAATGGAAATATTGGAATTATTATTTACTACAATTGCAGGCCCGCCATCAGATTCGGATATAGAAAAACCAAAGAAAATCTTCAAATCAAAACTGGTTCATCTTCTTTTAAATTTAGTGCTGCCCGGGCCAATTCGGCGGCTTTTCCTGGACGACTGGTCCTTATTTTCCCCGCTTTTTGGAAAACCTTTCCGAGCTTATCCTCTTTCTTATCGGAAACGATTGATTGAAGATAGTTGAAATTTTTAAGCCAGTAAGCCGCATCGACTAAATATTGTTCTTTTTTAGCCTGCTCTATTGGAGTCTTTATGGAATTGCTTCTAAAACGAACAGTGTTTAGCTTTAAAGGCTCTTCAAATAAAGCAACAATTGGAATGTCCAGCGCATCTGCAATCGCCTGAAGATTACTAACCTTCGGCTCTTTAGTCTTTCCGTTTTCAATATCAATAAATGCCTGACGAGAAATGTTTGCAGATTTAGCCATATCGGTCTGACTGATCCCGCGACTTCCCCGAATTCGCTTAATATTGATGGAAATAAGTTCTTGTGGATTCATTTTGCCACCTATTGATTGTTTACATTTTTCTTCTTACCATTCCATGATGACAACCAAAGTTTACATATTATACTTCATCATTGTGGATTGTCAAGTTTAATGTTTTATTTGATTTCTATGTTAAAGGCACAAAAAGACCCTATAGGTAGGCTTGTTAATAGGTTTTTTTATTCTCTATTATTATACTCTTTAAACTGGCAACAATCCTGCAAGTCCTGGAATTATTCAAATCCTAAAAGCCTAACGAACTAGTCCAATACAACAGAAATAAGCAAAAAACTCGTTCCAATATGTAAAAGAACATACGCTAAATTGAGTAGGTAGACTTTCAGATCTAAATTATATGCTTTTGTCAGGCCAGACAAGTTTATTACGTTTAAATTTATCTGATTAGGCTTAATCCTTGAATGGACACC
>CAYMLA010000595.1:0-1781 GCA_964390785.1 uncultured Bdellovibrionales bacterium
TTAGTGTAAAATATGTGAAAGAAAAATGACCTGTGACTCAAATTAATACAGGGTGGTTGTTTAATAGATTATGATGGCTCAGTTGACAGTGGAAAACTGAGTTTGAAGCAGGTTCCTTTTTGTAATTGAGATTCAACAGAAATTTTACCGTTCATTTTTGATACAAGAGCATGAACAATGTTTAGCCCTAATCCCATCCCTTGCCCAACGTCCTTTGTAGAATAAAAAGCGTCATAAATTTTATCAAGGTCTTCTGGGGCAATCCCACAGCCATTGTCCTTAAACTCGACATTAAAAAATTGATTTTGGTTGTGTGTGTGTATCTTTATTTGACCAGCTTTTCCATTAAAGGAATCCTTGGCATTTGATACGATATTAAAAAAAATCTGTTGTGCTTCTCCAATATTTCCTTTTACAAAAGAATTTTCTGCTTTCCAATCAAATTCAAACTGAACTTGATCGTTTTGATAAATAGACATAATCAATTCTAAACAATCAGACATTAAATCATGAAAATTGATAACTTCTTCAGTTTCTAAATCTCTGTGAACTTGATGTTTTAAACCTGAAACAATTTTTTTAATGCGATCAACTGAAGAGGTGATTTTTTCAAAAAGACAAGATTGTGAGCTTTCTTTAGGGCCAGAACGTTGAAGAACTTCAATGGCTCCTTGAATAATAGAAAGAGGGTTATTAATTTCGTGCCCAACTCCTGCCGCTAAACGCCCAATGGATGCTAATTTTGAGCTCAAAAGCATTTGCTTTAGCATCTCTTGGCGTTCTGCTTCAATTTTCTTTTGTTCAGTGATATCGGTATGAGACCCTGACATACAATAAGGAGTTCCGTCTTCTCTATGAAAGGCCGTTCCGCGAGACAAAATAGATAACCAATGTCCTTTTTTGTGTTTATAACGAAACTCAATGTTATAGTTGGCTTCTTTTCCACTTAGATAATCCTTGATATGTCCCCAAACGCTCTCCTTTTCATCAGGGTGCAATTGATTGATAAAAGTAGAAAGTTCATTAGGGAGTTCATGGTCTTCATAACCAATCATTTTTTTCCATTTTGGTGACAAATAAAGATAATTTGTTTGTAAATCCCAATTCCATAAGCCATCATGGCTTCCAGCAACAATAGTTTTTAATTGATCTTCAGATTTCTTAAGGTTTTCAATTGTTTTTTTTTGTTCTGTATTGTTTTGAACAATAGAAAGAAGACATGTATTTTGATCAACTTCAAAAATCATTCCCGAATATAAAGTGCAAATTAATTCTCCCTTCTTTGATTTAAAAGAAAATTCAAGATTTTCAATTTTTTTTTCTGTTTTGATTCGATCGATTAAATGCTCTCGGTCTTTTGGAGTATTCCAAAGTCCAATTTCAAGAGCTGAGATGCCTAACACTTCTGCGCGTTCATATCCAGTAATTTGTGTAAAAGCATTATTAACCTCTAAAATAATTGAGTCCTCGAGTTTTGTTACAATGAGCGCATCAGGTGAGAGTTCAAAAATTTTATAATAGAATTTGTTTGAATTTAAAAAAGATGTATTCATATTATTATATTTTTCCTAAGTTAGTGGCTGCGGCAAAACAGCCACAAGTTAGCATAGACACTGATCAATTTTATTGCGCTAGGGCAATTTTACTCGAACGCAAAACGTTCTAAATAGTGGCTGCTACAAAATAGTCAAATTTGAGGCGTGCGAGCTCAAATCGAACGAGTCGTACATTAAGTGCGTCGCAGTGAGATTTGAGCGAAGCCAACGAAAAAGTTGGCTGTT
>CAYMLA010000596.1:0-1341 GCA_964390785.1 uncultured Bdellovibrionales bacterium
GAGGAACAGCTTTTGAGCTTATTCATCATTCAAGTTGTAAAGGTGTCATTGAAGCTCAAAATCAGTGTTCGTTAACAATTCGTTTTCGTCCTTATCATCTCGGGTATCATCAAGCTCATTTAGTGGTTCGTTATCAAGATGGAAAAGGAATTTCAACATCTAAGCTTGAACTTATTGGCCGAGGTCAAAAAGGAGTGTGGTGAAATGAAAGATTTAATTTCTTTGATTCATCAGTCAAATAAAATTGTTTTAAGCACTCATGTTCAAAGCGATGGAGATGGATTAGGATCTGAGCTTGCCCTTTTATATGCACTGAAAAAAAAAGGTAAAAATGTTCGAATTATTAATGTTGATGCTCCAGGAGAAAAGTATTCTTTTTTAAATTTAAGTTCAATTATTGAAATCTTTGATCAAAAACAAACAAAATTAGAACCCATTGATTTATTTATTATAGTAGATACAAATGATCCAATTATGGTTCATCCCCTTTATGATGAAATTCTTCCTTTATGTAAAAAGCTGATCTATCTTGATCATCATCCTTTATGCAAAAGGCTTCCTAATCCGAGTTTGGAATCCATTATTGATACAAGCGCAGCGAGCACAGGCCAAATTGTTTATCAGTTGATTAAAGAAATGGAAATAGAATTTGATGACTTGATTGCACAGGCTCTTTACACAAGCATTACTTTTGACACGCAATTGTATCGTTATTTAAAAGGATCTCCTGTATCTCACCATATTGCAGCTCATCTTTTGACCTTTGATATTGAACCCGATGAGGTTCATCGTCATTTACTTGCGACACAAACAATAAATAAAATACAGTTTTTATCTAAAGCACTTGGAAGTATTGAATATTTTTTTAAACAAAAAGTGGCTTTTTTAGAAATTTCAAATATAGAGTTGGAACGTTATAAAATTCATTTTGATGAGGCTCGTGATTTAATTGACACATTAATTAATATTAAGGGAATTGAAATTGCAGTATTGATTCGAGAGAATGAAAAAGGCAGTTATAAGATCAGTTTACGAAGCAAGGGGAAATATCCGATTCTTCCTGTGGCTGAGCATTTAAATGGCGGTGGGCATCTTTTTGCGGCAGGTGCTTCAAAAAAAGACATTGAACAAGCAGAATTAAAGTCTATTTTGCTTCAATTAATTGAAGAAGTATTAGAAGAAAATTAGTGGGTCGTTGCTGTGAAATAAGAAAAGTGGCTATTTTACAATAGCCACTAGCAGTTATTGATTGACAACATGTGCTGCTCTAGGCCTGACATCATCTGGATTTAATCGTACCGTTTTTGGTATCGTGTGATTTGTAGATTTGCTTTGAGACAT
>CAYMLA010000596.1:1351-1781 GCA_964390785.1 uncultured Bdellovibrionales bacterium
TAACAACTGTTCTTATTTCGCAACAGCCACTATTTATAAGTTTACAATGATAGAAGCCGATTTGAAAAGATTAAAGTCAAATATCTCATTTTAAGACAGGACAATTTCATTATAAGTCAAACATCTTATTTTAAGACAGGACATTGGTTGTTTGATTTGATCTCGCGTGTCTCAAATTTGACTATTTTGCAGCAGCACTAGGCTTAGACCAAACGAAGTAAAGTTCGAGTTACAGATAATAAAGGGCTAAGGTGGCCATGCCTAAGAAAGAAAAAAAACCAAATAAATCAGTGAGCATGGTTACTAAAACTCCACTTCCAATGGCGGGATCTCGTCCTATGTATTTAAGAAAAATGGGAATAAAAGAACCGACAAGAGATGCAAAAATTAAGTTAACAAACATTGAAAGAGCAATAACGACACTAACAAG
>CAYMLA010000597.1:0-1780 GCA_964390785.1 uncultured Bdellovibrionales bacterium
GCATATTATCTCGAGTGCTAAAAACCAGATCACGCCCGGTTAAATTCAACGATAGCCAGAGGAATCCCTCCGGCTTCTGAAAATTTATCCCTGGCTTTATTATAATAATTTAATGCAGTTTTAAATTTATGTTCTATAAAATGTAATTCACCCATAGCGAGCAATGCGTCCGGAACAAGAAGAGATTGCGAAAAACGCGATAACAAAATGCTATAAAACTCATTCGCTTTTTTATTGTTTTTTAATTGTTGGTGTGCAAAAGCATTGTTAAAAACAACAAAATCAGTTTTATCATATTTGGGATAAGATTGATAAAGTGATGTGTAAATTTGAATGGCTTGGTTTAAATAATGTTTTGATCCGTCACCAACATGAAATTGCTTTGCTATTCTTAGATAACCTTTTTTATCTCTGTGAAGATCAAAAAATCGTCCAGATTTTGAACGTCTCATATAAAGTTCTGCAAGTCGAAAGAGTAGGCTAGCTTTATAATGACTTGGTTTTGTTTTTTTTATAAGTTGTTTTAGTTTTTTTATGGCTACTTTTTCTGTTCGGGAAATCATGATTTCGCCTTTTAAGTTTCTATCTTCATCGGCGCTTGAAAGATCATCAATGGGAGGTGTTAATTCAGGAATGAGTCCTTTAATATTTTTTTGCGAGCCATAGGCGTAATTTAAAACAGAGAGACTGATTAGAGTGTAAAGAATTATTTTAAACATGAGGGACAAACTCCTTAGTCTTTTGAAAATGTAGCCATTTTTAAATTAGGAAACCCCGCTAGAGACGATGTGTACATTACTTTTTTGAGTAAAGAATAGGACAATTTAGAATCTGCTTGTAAAACAACATTGCCTTTATTTTCCTGTTCTTCAGCAGGGTTTCTTTCTGAAGATTCAGATATTTTTTGATTTTCATCAATTTTTATTAAATTTTTTTCTAAGGCATTGTATAGTGGGCGAATAAAATTATGATCCGATGAATCTATATGAACGTCTAAAATTTTTCCTTCTTTGATTTCTGCAATAAGAGTTTCATCTAGATAAATGCCTTTTGTTGAAACAACAAGGCGAAGAGCTTCTTTAGCAGAAATAACAGATGTTGAAGTGGGAAGAGTAAGATCTTTTGCTGGAGTAATAAGAACGGCACTTGAAGAAAATGATTTTAATAAAAAGACCAATAAGATGGTGAACATATCGACCATTGCGGTGAGCTGAAGAACATAGCTGAATTTATCGGACTTGTACTGGTATCGGTTTCTTCTCATTTAACCCTCCAAAATATCTGCAAAAATCACGTCTGGAAACATAAGATCTGTTTGATATTGTTTATTTGTTTTAGGGTCTGTTACTAAAAATTTAAGTTCTTTATCCGGAGATTTTCTAACTTCGTCAATAAGAGAAACGATGTCTTCATAGGGCATATTTGGAGCTGGAGTGAGTTCAATACTAAAAACCTCAGGATATAACTTTTTTACTTCGACAAGATGATTTGTTAAACTGGCATAATTATATGAATTCTCGTTGGGTGAAATCTTGTTGGTTTCTTTTTTTCCTTTTTTATCAATGACGGTGACAAAAAATTGTTTTTGATCATTAACAGAAATTTGAATGGTTGCTGTTGGATTTTTAACATTTTCTTCAATGGATTTCTGAACGGCTTGAGGCAAGTCGCTTTCAATAATCATAACGTGAACAAAAACACTTGAGAGAAGAAGGATGGGAATTAAAGTCACCATTAAAGCAAGCATAGGAGCTAAATCAAGATCATATGAAGATTCAAC
>CAYMLA010000598.1:0-1779 GCA_964390785.1 uncultured Bdellovibrionales bacterium
GAATCTCTTAGAACAATGAAGTCCGTGACCAAAATGCCAGATAATTCTGTTTCTTAATTTAAGATCGTATTTTTTACAAATAGCATAAATAAGCGCATCGAGTGGAAATACTTCACCATCTTTAGCAATATGATTCCCAACTTGCCAACAAAGACTCCCCCCATCTTTTAAGATGCGGACAGACTCTTTTATAGTTTCTTCCTGATCGGCCAAATAAACATCCAATTCTCTTCTTTTCTCATACGATTTGCCAATGTTGTACGGCGGTGAAGTAACAACAAGTCCAACAGAATTATCTGGCATCTCACGCATCAAGTCCAAACGATCCCCGTGGAATAAAACTACATCAGCATCCTTTGATGGTCGCCTTGCTATTTTGATCTTTTTTTCTGGTAACAGTGTTGCTTGAGACGACTTATCGAGTTGTTTCTTTTGCTCAGTGGTTGTTTCAACTTCTTGAGGTTCTGTTCTTACTACATCCAAAACAATGCCCTGAATTTCAATCGGCACGTCTTTCTCTACGATGATTGGTTCAAGTTTTTTGTTTGCTGGCTGCAGACGTATATGATCTTTCTCTTTGTAAAATTTCTTTAATGTCGCTTCTTGATTATCGATGAGGGCTACGACCTTTTGTCCGTCCTGTGCGGTGCTTTGGTGCTTTACAATAATGACATCTCCATCGTTGATGTCTTCGTCAATCATGCTGTCTCCAACAACTCGGAGAGCGTAAACATTAGACATAGTAGGAACCTTGCTTTTCGGTACAGCAATAGTCTCTTTATTTTGAACAGCTTCAATCGGCTGACCAGCCGCAATCATTCCTAAAAGTGGCACACTCACCATTGATTCAGATGAATACACATCAATAGATCGCGGTTGGTTGTGTTCTTTCTTCAAGTATCCTAAATTCTGGAGTTTTTTGATGTAGTAATGAGCGGTAGAAACAGAGGCAAATTTAAATTTTTTCTTAATTTCTTCTAGGGAGGGGGCATATTCGTGCTTCTTGTAGTAATCCTTAACAAAATCGAGTATTTGTTTTTGCTTTTTTGTGAGCATATATGCTATTATAGAAAATAATTAGAAAGTCTACAAACGCCATTATCCACAAATATGAACTACGCCTTCGCACCCAACCCAATGAAAATACACGTTTTCGATGTTGAGCATGGAGAATGTAATGTTGTTGAAACTCCATCTGGTGCAATGATTATGATTGGTGCCGGTCATAATGCAACCACTAATTGGAGGCCGTCTGCATGGCTTAAAGCACGCCAGCAACGGCCCAACTGTCTAGTGTTGAGCAATTTGGATCGCGACCATCTTTCGGATATATCAAATTTTGACTCCAGTATTTTGCCTGTATCTCTGAAACACAACGATTATATTAGTCCGGAATGGCTAAAAAATTTGAAGATTCAGGAAAGTGGTGAAGTACACCAGAATGTAAAAACCGCCCTGCACTGGATGAAGAATATTTTCAATGGAGGTTCTGTAAACCCCAACTATGGTGTAGAAAAAATGCATTTCTATCACTCTCCCACAAAATTCCAAGATACCAATAATCTTAGTGTTGTGACTTTTGTCTCTTATAACGATATTGGAATTATGTTCCCGGGTGATTTGGAATGTGCCGGATGGCAGGAATTCCTCAAAGACCCTTTTTTTCTAAGCTATCTCCGTAGAACCAGTATATTGATAGCTTCTCATCACGGTCGTGAGGGAGGTTACTGTAAAGAGGTCTTTGAGTATTGTAAGCCACATACAGTAATTATTTCGGAC
>CAYMLA010000599.1:0-1777 GCA_964390785.1 uncultured Bdellovibrionales bacterium
TTAGAGATTGCACACTCAATTTAACAGAAATTTCCTACACGCAACTTTGTTGGAGTTACAGCAAAAACAAACCAAATAAAATTATCCATACCATCACCGTTAGTCCAGAAATTCCACGCTTAGCTTCTCTTGGTTTTTTTGATTCCCTGTTTTATGATCTTATTGGATTTAAAAGTTGTTCCAAAGGCATTTTTAATCCAGAACAACCTTCTGTAATAGAGGTTTGTCAAGAGTTGATCGAAATAGACTTTGGTCATCAACCAGAGTGATTTGTAATTAGAAAAAATATCTAATCAAATTTATTTGGTCAAAATTCTTAAGATTAAATGCCCTCAAGTGCTTGACCAAGAACACCATCAACACATAATCCAGGAATCACTTTTGTTGCTCGTAAAATTGTTCTTCCAGTTGTTTGACCTCTATGGACACTGGAACTTGAATTTATGTCAACAATTGTAGATACTCGTTGTTGACGTAATTGATCACACTGTTTCTTTAGGTTATTCCAATCATCAGTTGATAAAAAATGACCATTGATTGAATGTTTATGACTACTTGCTGCAATTTGATCAATATCAATGCCTTCAACTAAAACACGGTCAGAAGTTAATTCAGATAAAAAATTATATTTTTCCCTTTGAGTAACATTTGAATTATATAAAAAGTTTTTTACAACTTTTGAGTAATCATCAGCGTTTATAAATTTTTCTTTTAGTTCAATTAAAAAATTTGGTCTCCAATGATCATTTGGTGCCAAGTTATTTAAAATTTTTTCTAATAGAGCATATTCAGAGTTCAATGAAATTGTTGGGACAACCTTAAAGTATTCAACACTTAAAGATTTTTGAACTAATGGATCTAATAATTGTAAAATCTTTTCTTTTACAGAATTATATTCAACAGCTTTTCCTGCACGTAAAAATGACTTAAATATTTCAAAATTGAGAGGCATATTATTGATTTTAACTTGATCAATTGTTTTTTCTAAAATGGCTAAGTAGCCTGATCGTTTTGAAACCGCTTTAAAGAACTCATGCAAATTTAATAACATACTTGAGCCCGAATAGTCTGTACTTTCATTAAGTAATTTTGTAATAATTTGACTGACTTGACGATCGCTTAAATGGTCACTATTTCTTAGCAGCCAATTAAATGCTGTTAAACTATCTGAAGTTGGCAATTTTATAGCCCAGTCGATGGTTCTGCTTTGATGATTTTTTTCCAGAAGAGTCGAAATCAATTGAGCATTGTCATTAGTGTTGCGAGCAAGATGAGTTAATTCTGAAGGAGTAAATGTATTTAAGACCTTAGATCTAACTCCAGATATATTATCTGGGAGAATCGTATTTAGCTTAAGTTGATTAGCTTCATTGAACATCTTAGCTTTAACTGTAAATGGGGTTTTGTCTAAATGCTCATAAGCAGCCCTTAAAATAGTGTTTTTGGAACTATCACTTAAAGGGGCAGCCAGTAACCAATCTGAATTTAGAGCCAAAATTTTTGCTACAGGATTATCAGCACGAATTAAACCACTATTGTTAAAGTCTATTAATGTGTTTAACACATCTGCACGTTGTATTGAATTAGAGCGTAATAGCTTTAACAGGTTTTCATATCCTAATTGTAAAACATTATCGATTTGATTTCTAGTAAAGCCAAGGCCAATTTTTTGAAATCCATTTTTATAAGATATCGGTCCATTAGATAATTCAGTTAAAAAGCCTAGTACAGCTCGGCTTAAGTCCTTCGACATTTTTACACGGAGAGTCTGTCATTA
>CAYMLA010000600.1:0-1773 GCA_964390785.1 uncultured Bdellovibrionales bacterium
GCCGCACGAATGGCATAAACATCCCAAGGTCCAGGACCATCATAATGTTGATCTGTGTCGCTTATATAGTCCATGATAGACGAATAATTTCGTCCAATGAGAGTTTCATGATCAAAATTCCAGTTTTTTGAATCATAACTTCCATGAAAATTATGTCTTAATCCGAGAGAGTGACCAAGCTCGTGTGAAAGAGTTTTGATGTAATGACCAACTAAAATTTCTTCTAAGTCTTTTTCAAGAAGACTGTTTCCACCAGTAATGACTGCTCGTTCAGCTGTTTGCCATCCAGAAGATTGAATTTTGTCTATGGTTTCTTGAATGTATAATTCTCGATTGTTTCTTGCTACTAACAGTTGATATTGGTGGTTAGGAATGATGCCTTTATAGCTTTTAAGAAGTTCTTTTTGTGCAATAAGTGCCATTTTTTCAGAATCCATCAAGGATTGATTGTTGATTCCCTCTCGATAAGCCTTAAATAGTTGAGTGGCCACACTTGAATCGGAGGAGTTGCTTGAGGGAAGGGGAGTATTCAGTTGATTTTTTATGGAGTGAATGGCTTTTTGTTGAATTTGTTGAGGTGAATTCAATTCATTATTAAAAAATGATTTTGAATTCAAAACGAAATTTAGACTTTGTTTATTAGAGTTTTCGAAGGACTCAGCTTTAATACTTGGAGGGGCTTGCGATCCCAGTTCAGAGTTTGTATTAGGAAGAGCTTTGAGATGATCTGAGTCCGGAATATGAAAATCCTTAATAGTGTCAAATCCCATGGCAAGATCAAATTCTTTTTGAGCTTTTGCCATTTTTATCGCCCATTCAATGGAACTTTTTATATTTCCACCATACATCATAACAGTTGCATTTTCGATGGCTCCAGTTTTAGGATTAGGACTTGGTCCGGCCATTCCTAAGACTCCAGAGTCCGTTGCTTTTTGTTCATAATAAATATAATTTCGATCTAAATCTCCTAAATGGCCTTTACTAATATCGACGCCTTCAATTTTAAGTTTGATGTGATCTTCTTTGGATTCTAAGAAAGTATCTTTAAATGCTAATGAAAGAGCCTTGTTCCAATCCGCAATCACTTCTTTTGTTGCTTGAATGAGCTTTTCTCTCAAAGGGCCAGATTCTGGAATTCCACCAAGAACATAAGTGATTGATTTGTGTTCTTTTAAGTCATGAATGATGGGAAGAGAAATCATTGTATCTTCTGTCCCAGAATTCCCAAATTCATTTGGTACAATTTTATCGAAAGTAAAAACACCAAAGTTGAGAAGTTTTTGATTTTGATATTTTAAGTTTTCAATTGGATGATTAAACTCTTTATCATGATATTGCTTAAAAGCAACTCGTTCTTGAAAAGTAAAAACAGATTGGGATTTATAAAATATAGAGGCAAAACCGGTTGACAGATATTGGTTGGTGCAATTTTTGTTTGGATTAAGGATGTATTTGCTTTCAATTGTAAAATGGAGTGTATTTGTTCCATTCAATGTGTAATTGGTGATTAAGGGGCGTTGGCTTTCGCTAAAGCAAGAGCCAATCGAATAATAGTTTAAGGGGGAAGCGACGGGAGGAAGTTTATTTTCTGACCAGGAAAGATAAGCGATGGCTTTTGGGTCATCAAAGGTCGTTCTTATCCATCGAGGGTAACTTAAAGTAGCCCCGTTTTCATCAATAAAAGTGGAAATAAAATATCGAGTTGGAATAAGCATTAAGTCTTCTTGGTCAATGGAGTTTGCATTTTGTGAATGATTTAAATCATAGACTCTT
>CAYMLA010000601.1:0-1773 GCA_964390785.1 uncultured Bdellovibrionales bacterium
GAGATAACAATCCTCGTAATATTCGCCTGGCTTGTCGCAATTGTAATAGTCGAGCAGCAATAAAAATTCTTGGTCAACGAAAAATGAACTCTTACATAAATCAGCAAATGGATTTTTGATAGACTCAAGCTTGATTGTTTAAATTAAATGGACTTATACTGAAAAGGTATTGGCATAATGCAGAAAATAGTTAAAAGAAATTGATAAACAAGTTCTCGAATGTTCTGTATTCTATCTTACAATTCTACGATTAATTTTAATTTGAGGTGTTTATGCGACTTTCCCAACTCATTGGAAAACGAATTCGTGAAGTTCCCAAAGAGGCTCAAACAAACAGTCATATTTTTTTTAATTCGAGGTGGTTATGCCCGTCCTCTCACCTCGGGCATTTACTCACTGCTACCTTTAGCCAGAAGAATTACCTCTAAGATTGAGAAAATCTTAAGAGAAGAAATGAATAAAATTGATGGCCAAGAAGTTTTAATGCCAATTGTTCAACCTCGAGAACTGTGGGAAGAAAGTGATCGCTATAATTCCGTAGGGCCAGAACTGTTGCGCTTTAAAGATCGAAATAACAAAGACATGGTTTTAGCTATGACTCACGAAGAAGCGGTTGTTCACTTGGCTCGCACCGAGATTAGCTCTTACAAGCAATTGCCAGCCATGCTTTATCAAATTCAAACCAAATACCGTGATGAAGCGCGTCCTCGAGCTGGGCTTATTCGGGTGCGAGAGTTCACCATGAAAGACGCCTATTCCTTTCATTCAACAGATGATTGCCTTAAATCGTATTATAAAAAAGCTCATGAAGCTTATGAGCGTTTCTTTAATCGAATAGGCTTAAAACAGACTCTTTCGATTGAGTCTGATGCGGGAATGATGGGAGGCGCTGTTTCTCATGAGTTTATGGCTATTTCCGAATGTGGAGAGGACACTTTATATGTTTGCGCACAGTGTTCGTATAAAGCTAATAAAGAAATAGCTCGCAGTTCTCTGGAGTTTCAAAAAACAGAAGTGTTCCCCCTTGAGCGCATTTATACACCAGATAAAAAAACTATAGAAGAAGTTGTAAACTATTTAAAAATTGATGCCGACCAAACTGGAAAAGCAGTTTTTTATACGGACGAAAATAAAAAATTATATTTTATCGTTATTCGCGGTGATCTGGATATCAATGAAACTAAATTAAAAAATCACTTAAAAATAAGAGAATTAAATTTTGCTCAAGATGAACTAATTTTATCCTTAGGTTGTGTTCCCGGTTATGCTTCGGTTTTGAATGTTGACCCTCAAAAAGTAAAAATTATTTTCGATTATTCTGCTGCAGAAACCAATAATCTTGTGGTGGGAGCGAATGAACAAAATTATCATTTTAAAAATTTTAATTTTGAGAGAGAGCTGGAAAACATAAAAGATAAAGTTGAAGTTCTTGATTTAGCGGCCGTACGAGATGGAGATCCTTGTCCTAATTGTAAGGCTCCTCTTTTAATGCAAAAAGGAATTGAGGTGGGTAACATTTTTCAACTAGGCACTAAGTATTCTGAAAAAATGAATTTTACTTTTTCAGATAAAAATGGCAAGACTCAACCGGTCATTATGGGGTGCTATGGAATAGGTATTGGTCGTTCCCTGGCTGCCATCATCGAACAATCCCATGATAATTATGGGCCAATTTGGCCTCAAGAAATTGCTCCTTTTGAGGTGCATATTTGCGCTTTAAATTATACTATAAGACTCTCAGATCTCGTTTTTTTAAGCAAATTTATCATTACG
>CAYMLA010000602.1:0-1767 GCA_964390785.1 uncultured Bdellovibrionales bacterium
TGGCGTCGGGATTGATTCTAGAAAGGATTTGAAGGGTCAAGTTTTTTTTGCCTTAAGGGGTGAACGTTATGATGGTCATCAATTTCTAAATGAGGTTTTTAATAAAAAACAAGCACAAGCGGTGATTGTGGATCAGTGGCCAATTTCTGGAGTACAGAAAATAGATGGGATAAGCGTTTTTAAAGTCAAGGATACGTTAAAAGCTCTTCAAGAGTTGTCTACCTATTGGCGACGTCAATGTCAATTTAAGGTGTTGGCAATAACGGGATCAAATGGGAAAACGACATCAAAAATGTTTACTGCTCAGATATTAGACGGACATAAAAAATTTCATTATAGTCCAGCGAGCTTTAACAATCATATTGGGGTTCCTTTAACTTTATTGGAGGCAAATGTTGATGATGAAATTGTTATTTGTGAAATGGGCATGAATCACAAAGGGGAATTGGCTCATTTGGTTGCTTTGTCTGAACCAGATGTCGTTGTTTGTACAACTGTCGGAAGAGCGCATTTTGGCTTTTTTGAATCACAAGAAGAAATTGCTCAATCCAAAGAAGAAATTTACACTTATTCACCAAATGCGCTTAAAATTTTTAATTTAGATAATTATTATACAAAAGCAATGATTTCAAATGAACAAATGAATTCATTTAAAAGTTTTTCTTCTTTAGACTCATCAGCAACGGTGTCTTTATTTGTGATTTCATCTGATTTGGAGTGTCTTGAAATTCAAGGAAAAATTGATGATGTTACTGGTCAAGTAAAGGTTCCTGTTTTTGGCAAGCATAATGTTTATAATCTTATGGTGGCTTCTTGTTTGGCCTTATCTGTTGGTATGGAGCCAGAATTAATTTGGAAAAACATGGCCAAGTGTAAGCCTTACTGGGGAAGAGGACAAATTTTAAAAATAGATTCAGGCCCTCAGATTTTATTTGATGGATACAATGCTAATCCAGACAGCATGAATGTATTAATCGATAATCTTAAAGCTTTGACATTAACGGGTAAGAAAGCGGCAGTTTTTGGGGATATGTTAGAGTTGGGAAGCAAAACAGAGTTGTTGCATGAAGAACTTGGTGAAGCCGTTGCACAATCCGATTTAGATAGAGTTTGGTTTGTTGGACAATTTGGAGAGTCGTTTAAGCGTGGTCTTAAAAAAGATTGTTGGTTGAGTTCAACAATTGACAAAGATATTTCTGATCAGTTTTTTCAAGGTTTAAATAAAAATGATTTAATTGCTTTAAAAGCCTCCCGAGGTGTTGGTTTAGAGGGGCTTGTTAAGTATTGGGGATACATGTAGTGGTTAGTCATCAAGATCCTGTTTTGTCAATTTAAGCTCAGTCTTGAGATTTCAGCTAGAATCAATTAGAAATGGGTTCAAAAATAAAAATATTTAGTATAATCAGATGGTTAAAAACTTTTTCTTGTATTATTGTAGAGTTTTGTGGTAAGTAGTTAGTGGCTGGTGCAAAACAGCCAAGTTGCACCGGCTACTAGTTAATCTTTAGGTAAGATTTTGCTAGACGGGGTATTTTGCTTTTTATCCATATTGTTGGATTGGGGATAATTCTGGGGGGATAATCATGCTTTATCAGTGGTTGTATTCATTGTCTGAGCAGTATTCAATTTTAAATATTTTTAAGTATATAACGGTAAGAACATTTATTTCTTTTTTTACAAGTTTTGCTCTTTGTCTATTGTGGGGTCCCTATTTTATTCGGCATTTAGTTTCTCGACAAGTTGGTCAATCCATTAGAGAAGATGGTC
>CAYMLA010000603.1:0-1758 GCA_964390785.1 uncultured Bdellovibrionales bacterium
GAGTGGCAATTTTGCAACCGCCACTAAAGTTTTTGTGCATAACAGGGTTGCCATGGAGATCTGAGTGAAAATGAAAAAAAATTTTAACAGCTGTTTATTATATTAGATCGTATCCATCCTCTTTTGAAGTTCTATGTAAATTAAGAAAAAAAGGTTTTATGAAAAATTGTTGGTAATTAATTCCTGATTTTTTTTGTTTTTTTTTCATTGATTTCAATTATTTTAAAATTCTTGTTTTTATTGATTCATGAGTTTATGAGGCATTAAGAGTGCTGTGAAGACTGTATGTCTTCGGCTACAATTTACAAATTATAAAAAGGAGAAGTTTATGTTTAGATTCATTTTGTTTTTGGGATTTTTGTCGTTTTCGCTTTCTTTAAATGCACAATCCTATTACAGTGCAGAACCTGTTATTAATCCACAAGGCAATCAATTATCTGCTGGTTCTGTTTCTTTGGATACAGAAGAAGTTCGGTATTGTCGTCAAATTGCTGATTTTTTTAGCCCACGAGTAGATGGTTATAAATTAAAAGATAAGTCAGCAAGCAAAGATGCTTTTTGTTATCAAAATGGTTACGATTCTGGACGAGTTTTAAAAAGCGACAGAACAAAAAAAGCTGTTATGGCATGGAAAAATCGTCGTTGGCAAAAAGAATCAAGTGGCGCAAGTCCATTTGTTGAACGATTAAGATGTCAAGATAGAGATTTTGTACCCTGTGGACATTAGTTGATTATCATTTTTAAAACGGGCAACTGATAATTTTAGGTTTCGGATGAATCGAACTGGAGTTTGTGTTATGGAAAATAAGTTTAGAATTCAATGTTTGTTTTTTTTAATTGTTTTTGGTTTTTTGATTTCTTTTGCTTATGCAGATTCTCCTTGGTCTCTTCATATCATTGACAATAGTTTTTCAGGTGCCGATGGGGTTCATTTGTTTGATATAGATGGGGATGGTTTTCAAGATGCTGTAGTCGGTTGGGAAGAAAGTGGAAAAGTTATTTTATATAAAAATCCTGGCTCCAGAAAAGTGAAGAAAAAATGGAAAAAGCATCCTCTTTTTCCTACGGGATATTTTAGCGTTTGTGATATGGGCGATGATTTTGATGGGTTTTCAATTGTTGCCCCCGTTGGGACTTCGTCTAAAAATAATACTCATACAGCGGCTAAGCTTATTCAGTTAAGATTTGAAGATGGAGTTACTCAATATACCCTTATTGATATTGTTATGGATAAACCTCTGCCTAAAGATAAACCTGCATATGTTACTAAAGGAATTGCTTGTGGCGATCTAAATAATAATGGTTTGGTTGACCTTGTTTTTTCATTTAGTGGTCATGGCGTTGGTGTGTTTGCCGCTTTAGCTCAGTCAAGAGATTTTTCCAGACCTTGGAAGCTTGTTGATGTTTCATCAAGAAAATACAATCATTTCAGTAAGGGAATTAAGCATGATAATATTGAATTGGTTGATATTGACGGAGATGGAGATTTAGATATTGTTACAACAGAAGAAAATGGTGGTACTTTTTTGCCTAATGGTTTGGGCTTGATATGGTTTGAAAATTCATTCTACAAATAGTGGCTGTTGCAAAATTGCCTTACAAAAAACGCAGTAACCCGACTCCACTTCAAGCCTATTCTTCACCAGAAATAGTCATTGTTAACAAAGAAAAAAATGCCTCGTCAACAAAATCTGTGGGTACTTGGCGGCTCTGGTAGTTTTCCAAGAGCATGATATAAGGCAATTTCTATCGACTTAT
>CAYMLA010000604.1:0-1756 GCA_964390785.1 uncultured Bdellovibrionales bacterium
ACCGTAGCAAGTACAATTACGCTATTCTTACTTGCAATACATTTCTTTTTCATCGGCTTTTTTAAATTCAATATCATTGCAGAAATTCTTGCATTTGATTCCTACACACTCTATAGAATGTGGGCAATTACGCTTTCTTTATGTTTAGGTATTATTGCGTATGCATTGTATGTTCAGAATAAAAAAGATGTGAATGAAGCATTGAGTAAAATGAAAGCGCGAGTTTCTGAAGAGGCAAAAGAATTTGCAGAGAAAGTTGATGATGCACTAGATAAAGATGAAGTAGAAGTAGAAGATGCGGAGGTGAAGGAAGTTGAGAAAACCGAAGTAAAACCGGCAAATAAAGTGAAGAGTACATCAAAAAAGAAGAGCAAAATGTAGCTGCAATTGCAGGTAACTAAGTAGTAACTTATGGTAACTGATTGCTAATTGTAATAGACTTGTTGCGAAATAAGGCAAAAATTTTGATATATCATAGTATTACTAATGTTTTCACGATGTATTTTAAGAAAGTTTTACTAAATTCCTTATTTCCGTTTGTCAGATTAATCATTTGGCTGTGAAACTTTTTATTTCGCAACAAGTCTATTGTTGTTTTCGATATTCGGAAGCCTCACGACTTTGACCATTTTCATGTTCCCCACGCATTAAACATTCAAGAAGAATATATAGAGAATAATCTGGAATATCTTTTTGATAAGTATGAAAACAACACAGTAATTGTATTTTGTACGAGAGGAAATTCATCTCAAAAAATTGTGGGAATGCTAAATAGTAAAGGGATTAAGAGCTACTCAGTAAAAGGGGGGATGATTGACTGGTCTGAAAAAGATTTCCCAAGAATACGACCTAATGTATGCCAAATAAACCATCCTTAAAACTATATTGACACCTGACAGGACTTGAACGGAACAAATACCTTTATGAAAGGCTTTTACGCTAATTTGTTAAAATTTGGATAAATTTGATAAATATGGTGTATCGCACTGATAATGCCGATGTATCAATGCTTTTGAAGGATTGTAAATTAACTGGTCGGGGCAACACTACGTTGTACGAACGGATTTCCCCTTATGTTGATGTGATTATAGCAAATTTGAGAGAGTTTGAATATAAATGGGGCTTCTTAGCGGAATTACCATATTAAACTTAGATTAAAGAGTACCTTTATCTTTTCTGAACTCTTTTTTTAGTTTTAACAAAATAATCGGAGAAATTATCACTAGATACGGTAGCCACCAATAAACTTGGTGATCATCACTCGAGTTACCACAAAACATACACATAAAATATTGACCTTAACATGTTAATTCTTGCAATGCCCTTTTATTGTAATTTCAATATCTTCAACTTTAAATCCTTTTATCCTAATGTTCTTTAAAATTTCCTGTGAATCAATTTCAATATGTTCAACTTTTCCACATACATTGCAAACAGCGTGTTGATGATTATCCTTGTTTATTTCATAAAGGCTTTCTCCTTTGATGATTTTTAACTCTCTTACAATGCCCATTTCTGCGAACAAATTTAAATTTCTATATACAGTAGCTAAATCAATGTCGTCAATTTGTCCATGAATTTCCTTAGCTGTAAATGCTTTATGCGTATTCTCTAAAAATTCTAGTATCTTTTTTCTAGCCTTCGTCTCCCTCATAGTTGCAAACTGTTCGCATATATATTATTATTGTTTTTGCGAATGGTTCTTAAATTATAGATAATAATTTAACTTTTTTCAATAGAATTGCAATTCACCTAT
>CAYMLA010000605.1:0-1065 GCA_964390785.1 uncultured Bdellovibrionales bacterium
GTGAGATTTGAGCGAAGCCAACGAAAAAGTTGGCTGTTTTGCAGCAGCCACTAGTTTATGAGAGTCTTTAGTTTAAATAATAATGCTGTTATTTTTCTAATCCAGGTGATCCTCATTTTTTTCATAGCCCAAGTTTCAGCGACTCTTTTTGATAGGAAACCCATTGTGGGGAAACTGTGTTGTAAAAACATAAGATCGTATATTCGGATTTTCTTTTGAATGACAAGAGCCCATTCATTAATCATTTCACCAGATCCTTCACCAACAATGGTTACTCCATAAACTTTACCGAAAGGGCTTATTAAAGCACGCACAAAGCCAAAATCTACTTTTTCAGCTATTGCTGCGCCATAGTCCCCATAAGAACAGGTGATCACTTCATAGGATGTTTTTTGTTTTTGTAATTCTTTTTCCGTTTGACCAACTTGAGACACTTGGGGGTCAGAAAATACAGTCCAAGGCACAACAAAATTTTTGTATTTAAACTTAAAAGGCCATGGTGCAAGAGTATTAATAAACGCAAGCATGCCTTGGTGCATGGCCGCATGTGAAAACATTCGCCATCCATTGATGTCGCCTATTGCAAAAATATTTTTATGTTTCGTTTGTAAATATTTATTTACTTTTAATCCAAATTTTGTCGTTTCAATTCCAATTTTTTCTAGCCCTAATCCGCTGAAGGAAAAGGATCTGCCAGCTGCAATGAGTAATTTTTCGCTGATAAAAACTTCTTGTTTGTCAGTTGTGATTTGGACATGTTCATCAACTTGTTTGGCTTCAATGATTTTTCTGGAATTAAATACTTTAATGCCTTCTTTTTTAAAGACATCTTCAATCAATAAACCAGCTTCAGCATCAGCACCTGGAATGAGATGTTCGTCCATATGAATGATATGAACTTTACAACCCAAGCGTGAAAAAGCTTGAGCCATTTCTGTTCCGATTGCTCCACCTCCGAGAATGGTCATTGATTGAGGTATTTTGTCTAAAAAGAAAATATTTTCATTTGTTAGGTAGTCAACGTTTTCAATGCCGGGAATCGGCGGGACTCGCGCCGTCGCGCCG
>CAYMLA010000605.1:1075-1752 GCA_964390785.1 uncultured Bdellovibrionales bacterium
TGCTTGTGTACTGCTTGTCTTTGACTTTTATTGTGTGTGTATCAATAAAGCTTGCAGCACCTTGATTGAGTATAAGATTTACTTTTTCGAGCATTTTTAATGTTTTTTGACTGCCAATATATTCTAAATCTTTTTGAATATCTTCAAATGGAGAGATTTCAGTTTGAGTTTGATTTAAATCATTTTTTAACCAATATTTTTTTGCAAATTTAAGAAGAGCTTTTGAAGGAATACATCCCACATTCATGCATTCTCCACCAATTTTATGTTGTTCAATTCCTAAAACCTTTAAGCCCGCTTCTGCAGCCATTGCAGAGACAGCCATTCCGGCTGGTCCTAAGCCAATAACACAAACATCAAATTCATATTTTTTCATATTTCTAAATGCCATAAAGTAGACTCCATTCGTTCCGTTTGCTGTTAACAGTTATCGGATTTGAGTTGTCAGATTTTTATGTTTTAGTTTTTAAAATGTAATAACTGACAATCAATAACAGATAATTTGTTCAAGCGAAATATTAATTTTTAGTTTAACTAAAAAATGTCTTAAAAAAACAAGATTTTCAACGTAAATACAATTTCAATATATTGACCTGGAGCATCTAATTGTTCTAGGCTATTTAGTGGCTGCTGCAAAACAGCCAACTTTTTCGTTGGCTTCGCTCAAATCTCACTGC
>CAYMLA010000606.1:0-1751 GCA_964390785.1 uncultured Bdellovibrionales bacterium
TGCGTAATGATAAATTTGCTTAAAAAAACGAGATCTGGGAGTCTTATAGTATACAATCTAGTAAATAACAACGAAGGGCTATTTTACAAATGACTGCAAATAACAACGATAAATCTCAACAAATTCTTTTTTTAATTCTAGGAAATCAGCTTTTTCCACCCCAGCGTCTTTCCAAAAATTTTAAAATTAAAAATGTTTTAATGATCGAAAACCCACCAATATCAAGCCCATACAATTTTCATAAACACCGATTCGTTTTCCATTTATCAGCAATGAGACAATACAAAACGGAACTAAAAAAAAACAAGATTAAAGTCCATTATATCAGTATTGCTGATCAAAAAAAGAATCAAAAAACGAGTCAACAGCTAAAAGATTTTCTTAATAAAAATAAACACTTTAATCACCTAATGAGCTACGAAATTGAAAACCTAGAAATAGAAAAAGAAGTTTTCAAAGTATGCAAAAATGCTCAGGTCAAAGTAACCACAGAACCTTCCCCTATGTTCATGACGAGCAGAGAAGAATTTAAAGATTATCTGGCTGAAAAAAAACGTCCATTTATGAAAATTTTCTACAAACAGCAAAGAAAACGCCATGGAATCTTAGTTGACAATCACAATCTACCAATTGGAGAAAATTGGAGTTTTGATAGTGAAAATCGAAAAAAATTGCCCAGTGATCTCCATCCCCCTATAGCTCCAAAATTTAAAACCAATAAGACAATCATCGAAGTCTGCCAATTAGTTGATAAAAGATTTCCATCAAACCCGGGCTCAACAAATAACTTTGTGTTTCCAACCAATCGCAGTCAAAGCTTAAAATGGCTGGATGACTTTATAAAAAAGCGGTTACCTAACTTTGGTCAATATCAAGATTCAATTTCTAATAATTCAGAATTTTTATATCATTCTTTGCTATCTCCGATGTTAAACATCGGCTTGATACTACCAGATGAAGTTATAAATAAGGCAGTTTCTGCGTATAAAAGTAATCCCGAAAAGTACCCCATAAATTCAGTCGAGGGATTTGTTCGCCAAATTCTTGGTTGGCGTGAATTCGTTCGTGGAATATACCAAAACTACTATTCAAAAATGGATAGTTCCAACTTTTGGAACCATCAAAATAAACTTAATAATAGCTGGTATACTGGAAATACGGGCATAGAGATTCTCGACGACACCATAAAAAAAACAATTAAATACGCTTACAATCATCACATTGAAAGATTAATGATAATTTCTAATTTTATGCTTTTATGTGAGATCCATCCAAAACAAGTATTTAAATGGTTTATGGAAATGTATATAGATTCAGATGAATGGGTAATGGCGGCTAATGTTTACGGTATGGGCCAATTTAGTGAAGGCGGTATTTTTGCCACAAAGCCATACATCTGTGGTTCCAATTACTATCTTAAAATGAGCAACTACAAAAAAAGACCTTGGTGTGAAATTGCTGACGGTCTTTATTGGAGATTTATTGATAAACATAAAAAGTTTTTTAGTCAAAATCCTAGGATGAAAGTAATGCTAAATACCCTAGAGAAAATGCCACAATCAAGAAAAACAAAAATCTTCAAATTAGCCGACAAGTTTATTAAAAGTAACACCAATTACTTTGATAGTAAATAGCTATCAAATGATAACTATAAAGTATTAGTAATAATTCAAATCTTTTTCTATAGTACTAGTTAGATATACTATAAGACTCCCAGATCTCGTTTTTTTAAGCAAATTTATCATTACGCA
>CAYMLA010000607.1:0-1750 GCA_964390785.1 uncultured Bdellovibrionales bacterium
ACCCCTAAACAGGATTCATGACTCAATCAAGTTGAAATTTGGCATAATGCAGAAAAATGTCGAAAGATTTAAGCCAATCTGTACTAGAAAAGTATAACATGTGTTTTCAAAGCGAGACTAACAAATTCAATTGAAACTTTCAATAAGTATGGGTAGTATTTTTACGTAGTGGTTGTTTTGCTGCAGCCACAACAGAGAGAAAATCAAGGGGGAGAGTAGTGAGTTTAAAAACAGATTCTTCAACGCTTCTTGGGTATTCTTTAAATCCAATCGTGTTGAAGGTTTCAAAAAGGAAAAATTTTAAAAAACAAGCTCAAGTTATTGTTTATGATCAGAGTCGTTTGGATGATTTATTTAAAGCTGATTTTTTAAAATTAAATTCATGGCAAAAAAATATTTTAAAAGAAAAAAAAGAAGAGTTCTTTGTTTTTTCAGATGAAAAAGGCCCACTTTTTTTTGTTGGTTTTGCTGAAGCTGGGGAAAATAATCTTTGGTGCAGTGATTTTGGTAAAGCTCGTGATCAACTGGGGGAAGCCTGTAGAAAATTGAATTTAAGTCAGTTTGATGCTGTTCATATTGATTTTTGGATTTCTAATGAAGAACAAATTTTAGGTGGACTTGTTGGTTTGGAGTTGTCTCAGTATCGCTTTCAAAAAGAAAATAATGAAATTGAGTTTGTTTTTTATCGAGAGGGAAAACGATGCAAAAAAGATGTTCTTCAAAAAGCTGGATTGATGGGTGTTTCAACCAATATAGCTCGACATCTTGTTAATATGCCTTCGACGGAATTAAATCCTGTCACTTATGCTCAGGCCTTAAAACAATTATTTTCATCGTTTCCTCATGTTACAGTGAGTGTTTGGGATGTGAAACGATTAGAAAAAGAAAAAATGGGTTTCATTCTCGGTGTGGGGCGCGCAGGAGCTGTTCCGCCTCGGTTTGTTCATATTCGATACAGCCCTCCTTTATCCAAGGGACAACCCATTGCTTTGGTTGGTAAGGGAATTACATTCGATTCTGGGGGGATGGATCTTAAGCCGTCTCAATTTATGAGATGGATGAAAAAAGACATGGGTGGTTCGGCCACTGTTGTTGGCTTGGCTTATTGCTTGGTTCAGTCTCAGTCTCAACAGAGCTTTGATGCCTATTTGCCATTGGCAGAAAATATGGTGAGCAGTCATTCTTATCGCCCTGGTGACGTTTTGATTGGGCGTTCAGGATCTCGTGTTGAAATTCATAATACGGATGCTGAAGGCCGTCTTGTCCTTGCTGATGCTCTCTTTTTTGCTTCGTCTCAAACAAAACAAAGAAAACCAAAACTTATTATTGATGTTGCCACCCTAACAGGAGCAGTTCGAGTGGCTTTAGGGACTGGCGTTGGGGGATTATTTTCAAACGATGTTCAATTAGAGACTGGATTAAAAAAGTCTTCTGATTTTATGCAAGATCATTTATGGCCTCTTCCTCTTTATAAACCTTATTTTAAACAACTTGAATCATCCGTTGCTGATTTTACCAATGCCTCGAGTTCGGGATTGGGTGGGGGAATTACGGCCGCATTGTTTTTGCAAAACTTTGTTGGTGATTTGCCATGGGCTCATTTGGATATTTTTGCTTGGGCTGATAGTGTTTCTGGGGGCTATAGTGAAATCGGTGGAAGTGGTCAAGCCGTACAAGCTTTAATTCATTTTATAGAATTTAATTTGTAAATTTTATTTTTTTAAAATTTTTAAGTTCTCTCCTTAATAAC
>CAYMLA010000608.1:0-299 GCA_964390785.1 uncultured Bdellovibrionales bacterium
TTGACATAGCTTCTTTTACCGAAGCGTCGTTGGTAACATCCATATCTACCACTTTGATTTGTGTAGAATGGCTTTCTAATTCTGCTTTTGCATTGGCATTTTTACCATTAGGATTACGCATTGTTGCAAATACTTTATTGCCTTTATCGGCAAAATTTTTTGCAGCTTTCAGACCAAATCCGTTGCTGCTTCCTGTGATGATTATATTTTTCATTTTGATAAATATTAATTTTTTAAAATCCAAACATTCCATTATCATTCGCCAAGGCATCGGTAGGAATTTCTTGAATCACATCCCA
>CAYMLA010000608.1:309-1534 GCA_964390785.1 uncultured Bdellovibrionales bacterium
TACTGCTTCCTGTGATGATTATATTTTTCATTTTTAGATTATTTAAAAATTATTTAAGAGAAATTTTTACGAGCTGAAAAAAGTTGATAAATTATTGCTGCCGTTGCTGGCCATATTATAGAGCCGTCCATTAAAGACAACCAACCATATTCGCCTGTTGGTGCTGGAACGCCAATTTGAAAAAAATTGATAAAACTATTTCTACAATTGTAAATAAACATAAATAGAATAGCTGTTACCCAAGGTGTACTTATTTTTTTCATTCCGCCTGCAGCTAAATAAATTAGTCCAAGTGCGAAAGTAAAATTCGTAGCAATGAGTTTTGCCCAAATCCAATTTTCATTGTTGGTGTGTGGAACTGGCTCTACCCAAGGAGGAAAAACCAAGTCTAAAAAGTCGATTAGAAAACCTGCGATTAAAAAGTAAACGCCCACCGAATACATAGCAATTCTAAATGGTTTGGTAACTTCTGCTTCTGGAAGATAGTTTTTACTCTTGAATTTAAAAATGAGCCAAATAATGAAAACAATTACTAGGCTTCCTTTTAAGAGAATTTGATCTGTCATATTGAATGAATTAATTGTTAAAATTTGATGATTAATTAGTAGCTGCTGCAAATGCCAAATAATTTAGTATTGTAGATACAAGCCAGAATACAGTAAATACGATACCGACATTTCTGCCATTTCTGGAAACTCTTGGGTGATTACCTAAAAAAGGAATACCTGCATGATTGGCATTCACTAAAGCAAACATTGCAGACATTGGGATCAATAGGAAATGCAACAAAGCACGTTCTTCCAAAGGCAATTGAAAAGCGTAAATGATGGCAGCTATAATCGCAAGTAAAACCAGCGAGTTTTGGCGTTGAACAAAAAGCAGAAAAAATATATAATCTTTAGCTGCTGTTTTTTGATCCTCTGGTACCGATGCAATACCTGCATCTAATATACCCAGCTGCTTCTTTTCATCCATATAATTTTTGGCTTTTGGTAAACCAGGCTCAAATAATGGAAGTACATAATTAATAATCCATCGAGCCCAAATAGGAAAAGCCACTTCCACAAAATGGAGAATTCCTGGTATGGTACAAAGTACCAATGCGATTGTTGAAATTGTATTCTCTGTCATAATTTTATTTTATTAGTTATTAAAAGCCACCAAACATTCCGTTATCATTCGCCAAACCATCGGTAGGCACAGGTTGAATTACATCCCAATGTTC
>CAYMLA010000608.1:1544-1748 GCA_964390785.1 uncultured Bdellovibrionales bacterium
ACGATTTTGCCGCTTTGCATTCTGAACAAGTCGTAAAAGGCGTGTTTTTTACCACCATTCCATTCACCCTCACTTACCGTAAGGACGAAATTGCCTTCACCCAATACTTTATGGATTTTGGTGTATTGGAACATGTTGTTTTGAGAAGTGAGATACTCTACTGCTTCCACTATGCCCGTCAATCCGTCTTTAATTTGTGGGTTG
>CAYMLA010000609.1:0-1748 GCA_964390785.1 uncultured Bdellovibrionales bacterium
ATTTAGTTTGAGAATAACCTGATTTTCAATTAACTGGTAATCAATTTGTGTGTTTTTAAAGATGGCATCCAGAATTTCTTTCAGGCTTTTTTGCTGCATATTTAAAGTAACTAAAGCATCTTTTGGAACAATATCATTTTTGTATGAAAAATTAATTCCGCTTTTCGAACTTATAATTTTCAATGCATCATTAATGTTGACGGCTTTCAAATCGAGATCAATTTTTTTTGTAAGAATTGTATCCTGCGCATAAGATTGCCCAAAACAAAAAATCAGAAAAAAGATCAGGATATGAATTTTAGGATTCTTCATGAAAAAGAATTCATCTTTTTTAACAACCTTCACCATCAAAAATAATGGCATTTTCGTTTCTGGTAATTGTTATATCAAGTGTATTTTCAAGAATTGTTAAAATAGCATTAAGCGGTTTATTATCGAACGTGACTGTTATTTTACAGTCAGCTATTTTAGGATTACGAATAATGATATTGGTATGGTACACCTTATTAACTTCATTTACAACATGGATAAGCTTTTCGTTCTCAAAAACAATCACTTTCGTAATCCAGGCATTGTAGTTCTGATTTATATTCTGATCTTTCCTGACTTTTGCTTTTTTCTTGTATAAAATACCTCTATCACCAGCCTGCAATATTACTTTTTCATTGGTTTGAGTTTTTGATGCAAGTTCAACCCTTCCTTTTGCAACAACAACTTCGATATGCTCTTTATTGCTGTATGCGTTTACATTGAATGATGTGCCTAAAACTTCAACAACCGCGTTTGTAACATTTATTCTGAAAGGTTTAGTGCTGTCGGCAGTGACATTAAAAAAAGCTTCACCATTTAAACTTATGCGTCGTTCTTTTCGTTCAAATTTCTTTAAATATTTAAGTTTTGAGTTTGCATTGAGGATAATCTCTGAACCATCGGGGAGAAGCACATTTTTTGTATTATCAGCTGTTTTCACAGTTTCATAACTGATTTCGTTTGCCAGAAATGCAACGCCGGCACCTGAAAGAATTACAAAAATGAAAATTGCAGCAATACGTATAAAATGATATGAATATTTGTTTTTAATTGACTTTGTTTCTGTTTTAGAACGTATTGCAAAATCTGTTTTCTTCCATTCCTTGTCAATATCAATGAGTGATTTTTCTTTAAAATGATCGAGACTTTTCCATGTTTTTTCATATTCTTCAAACAGCATTTGATTGGCATAGTCAGCAGAAATCCATTTTTCAAATTGCAAATTCTCAAGCTCCGAAGTCTCCTTCGAAAGATACCTGGTAATCAGGTCGATATTAATATGTTCCGTATTATTTGCCATTGTTTTTCATCGTGTAACACACAATCTATTGCATTTACCCTTATTCATTTTAAAGATTTATATGAGATACAAACCATATAATTATTAATTTCAAATATTGAATGAGTTCTTCTTTTAATATGCGCAAAGCTTTTGACATTTGTGCTTCAACAGTTTTAATTGAAATATTCAGTTTTTCAGCTACTTGTGCATATTTTAAATCTTCAAACCGGTTTAACATGAAAACTTCTCTGCATTTTTCAGGCAATTTGGCAAGGGCATCATTAATTTGTGCCGATAGTTCTTCTACTTCAAGGATATCAGCTTCATTAAAAGTTTTTTCTTCTTTTAATAATTCAGTATCAATATCAGCAAATGCTTGTCTCTTTGAATCGCGCAAATAATTGAGACTTCTGTTATGAACCGAGGTGAACAAATA
>CAYMLA010000610.1:0-1734 GCA_964390785.1 uncultured Bdellovibrionales bacterium
TGCGTAATGATAAATTTGCTTAAAAAAACGAGATTTGGGAGTCTTATAGTATAAGATGAGTTTTTGTGTATTACAGGATTCAAGAAACTATAAACTAGAAACTTCAAAACCTTCGGTGCCTTTTAAATGAATGATTTTAATCGGAAGATGAGGGGCTAATTGTTTGACGGTCTCTAAAACACCTTTTTGTCCAAGATTCAAAATTGTCTGAATTTTTTGCTCATCTAAAGATAATGAGAGTGCCTCATAAGCCAATTTTGTCATTTTTTCTAATTGATAATTATGCCAAAAACGATGATAAACAAAAATAGGATTGTCTTCTGAAGCTAAAATCAAAGGAATTTCTGTCAATTCATCAACGCTCATAGAAGAATCGACAATCACAATCGCTTTTTCCTTATGAGCTCCTTTTAAAAGATCGAAGGAAATATTATCAATTTTATCATTCCAGAGATTTAAAAAAAATTCTTTAATCAAAGCTTGAACTACTTTTGAACTGATTTGATAAACAGATTCAAACTCAACTGTTTTTTTTATATGTCCACACCCCAATTGAGACGCACACAATTCTTTAGAAAAAAAACCATCAAGATCAGATGGCTTAGATAAATAAAGAGACGCCTCTGGCAAACTTGCTCCATGGTCATCTGTATGATAATACAATTCTTGAAAACTTAAAACATGAGAAAAAATTTTTGAAATCAAATTTTGATCCAATAAAATCTCAGATGAATCAATAGAACTTAAAACAGTCATCAGAGATCCCAGTGATCCACCAGGAACAGACAAACGAAACCCCGCTGTTCTCCCATCAATGCACGTTGTAGGAACACAAAGAGCCTCATTAAAAGAAATCCATTTTAATTCAATTTCAGGAGGCATGTTTACAGCTTGATATTTAACTTTTGAAGAATCCTTACTTAACATCATTTTTTTTAAACACCTCTAAATACTCTCGATCAAATTTTATTTCATGATCTTCAAACCAAATTTTTATATGCTTATAAAGCTCATCTGGATCTATTTCTTCTGCAATTTGAACTTGATCACAAAAAGCTTCAATAATTTGAGTAAAACGATCATGTTCCTCAATATGATCCTCAGCCCCCTCAAAGTCAAATTTCTTCATTAAGGTTTCTTCGTATTCAAAATGATAAGATGTAAAAGAAAGAATTTTTTCTAAATGATGACCCAATGTTTGAGAAATTTTTTTTGTTCGAATATCATCTTCAATGTCAGTTAAAATTTGATAAAGTTTAAAATGCTGGTTATCTATTGAATCAATACCAAAAGAATAACTTTTAGGCCAATTCATTTTTAGCTCCCAAAACTCTAAACGCTTCTTAAGTAAGCATTACGATTATATTGTGCCACCATTCTTTGCGTATTAAAGTGCGATCCATTAATCGCAATACAGTGACGCATAATCGATGTGAATTCATCTTTTCTCTCATAATAACAAGGCAACACAATAGTTTCTAATTTATCATAAAGACTTCTTGCATGTTTAACATCCAACTCATCATCGGAATAACCCCGATCTCCATCAGCCAAATCTCCAATAGCCCAACCCGTGACATTTTCAATGCACCCTTCAATCCACCATCCATCAAGAACACTCAGGCTTGGCACCCCATTGGCTGCAGCCTTCATCCCACTTGTTCCTGACGCCTCCATTGGAGGACGAGGATTATTCAACCACACATCAACCCCTGGACAAATTAATAACCCCGT
>CAYMLA010000611.1:0-1733 GCA_964390785.1 uncultured Bdellovibrionales bacterium
GACATCAATAAGACACCCTTGATTTTCCATCGCATTAAGCACTGAAACCAAAGGAAATTCTAAATCAAATAAAACTTTATTCATTTCCAAAGAATTCAGCACTTCAACTAATTTATCTTTAAGCTGAAGATGAAGATGAAACATTAATTCTGGATCAAATGCATCCGTCATTTTTCTACCGATCCATTCTTCAGAAACGCGATCAAGATCTTTAATTTCTCCCGCTTTAAGTAAATAAGCCGCCAAATAAGAATCCCATTGAACAATTCCTTTAGAAATATTCCACTTATGCCAAATTTCTTTTAAATGAAAACCAGAATAAGAAAATTCTTTCTCGTTCAAAAAAGAACAAACGTGATCAAATTCCCCATTCATTCGATAAACAAAACGATCATGGGCAATATACAAACCTGTTTGAGATTCCCAAATCCAAACTTCACTTTTGTTTGCTAATAATTCATCGGCTTGTAAAAGCTCAATTTCAGAAAAAACAAAATCAACTTTTTCTTTAATCAATTTTTCTTCACTTAATTTTACTTCTTCCGATTTATCAATATTATTTGCTCGATCTCCTAAAAGCTCGATCGCAATAGTTTTAAACTCTAACTCTCTAAGAAGCCCTGCTAAAGGTGCGGCTTTAACTTCTGTTTGTTTTAAATCTTGCAAAGAAAACTGAATATCGACATCTTTTTTAATCGTTACAAGCTTTTTTGCCAAATAAGCACTCTTTTTACCTTCTTTTAACTTTTCTTTAACTTTGGGATTTCTAACATTTTCAAGATTTTCTAAAATTTCATCAAGATTTTGAAATTGACTTAAAAGATTTTTAGCCCCCTTTGGACCCACCCCCTTAATTCCTGAGATATTATCAGAAGCATCTCCAACGATTGAAAGATAATCAACAAACTGGTCTGGTCTCACTCCCCATTTATTAAAAACACCTTCTTCGTCCAAACGAACATCTTTCATTGTATCGTATAAAGAAACCCGTTTAGAAACAAGTTGAGCAAAATCTTTGTCCCCACTAACAATAACAACATCGAGATCTTCATTAAACTCATTTAAAACTCTTTGAACAATCGTCCCTATTAAATCATCCGCTTCAAATCTTGGCTTTTCAAAATGAGGAATACCTAGAAGATCTGTAATTTGATAAATGTACTTCACTTGAGGGATCAAATCTTCTGGCATTTCAGATCGATTACTTTTATAGTTTTGATCAATCTCTTTTCTAAAATTAGCTTCTTTTGTATCATAACAATAAGCTAAGTAATCCGGTTGCTCTTCCTTGATTAATTTTAAGGTCATCTTTAAAAATCCATAAATAGCTTGTGTCGGCAACCCCTTTGAATTTGACAAATGTCTAATCCCATAAAAAGCTCTAAAATACATGGAACTCACATCAACTAAATACAAACGCTTTCTCATTAACCATCCTCCAACAAAACAATCTATCGTATTTAGTGGCTGCTGCAAAACAGCCACTATTCTTCACACCAACCACTATTTAACTTGAAAATCATATTTTTTTAAGACATTTTTTTGTTAAATCCAAAATTAATGTCTCGTTTGAATAAAGTCTTCGACCGTAACCTCTTTGCTTTTTACAAAGAAATTTTAGTTGTTCGCTCAAGAATAACATGTAATGGCTTTTAGCCGTTAGCTTCAAGCTACATTTTTACTATAAGACTCCCAAATCTCGTTTTTTTAAGCAAATTTATCATTACGCAATG
>CAYMLA010000612.1:0-1731 GCA_964390785.1 uncultured Bdellovibrionales bacterium
TGAATGCTCTTAGAATTTCGCCTAATGATGGGCTCACTCTTTCTAATTATATTACTTCGTGTTTTGATACAAAAGATTCAAAATCAGCAATTGATGCAATTAAGCTATACTATGATGAGTTGAATACTCAAAATAAAAAAATAGTCTTACACTCAATATATGAAGCAATATCAGAAGGCATAATCACCTGTAATGATTTACCAGACGTTATTAAAGAAAATAATTTTGAAAAAAAAATACAATAATAACGAAGGTGATACTTAAAATAAAAAGTAAATTGAAATTTATTTTTCTACAAGCAAAAATGAAAGCAAGATCGTAGTGAATCTATTTATTTTTTAAAATTTTATAATCCAATTTTTAAATTCATTCAACTGAAGCCTTTAACATTACTTCACGAAAAGTAATTAAAGATTTTTAAATTTATTTTAGACCTCAATTGTCTTAGCTATGATATATAATTGAAGCATCATATGAATTTAGCTTTTATAGAAACGAAAAAAATATTAAAAAGGATGTCAAATGTGCGCACCAAAGTTAGGAAATTTTAAAATTAAATTTTATAGATTTCCTTCTGGAGAGTATTTAGGTGAAGATTCAATACAAAAATTCATCGACCGATATTGGAATTTTAAAAAAGCAGATAACCCAATTCAATTTCTTGTAGCCTTTATGACATTTAAAGACAGTTATATGATTTATAAAGTGGCTCCCAATAAGGTCATCAAACAAGTAATTGAATGTTTTAATGAAGGAAATTTTCAGAATGCAAAAGACTTGCTAAAAAATGAGTTGAAAAATGATAAATATAACATAGAATACCTTAAATTACTCGGCCAAGTTTATAAAAAAATGGGAAACACAACAAATGCTAAAGAATTGTTTCTAAGAGTTTTGAAAGTAAATCCAAATAATAGATCAACACTTATAAATTACATCTCTGTTTGTTTTCAAGATTGTGATGTTGAATCTGCAATTAAAGCTATTGAACAAAACATAGATTTGTTTTCGAAAAATCAATTAACACTCATCGCTCAATCACTCACAGAGGCTATGAATAATAGGTTTATAAAATACGAAGAACTTCCACAAAAGCTTAAAGATGAATTTAAATTCATAACGCTAAAGAAGGAGGGCTTATCGAATTAATTATTGCAGTAGGTGATATACACGGTTGTATACTTACTTTAAACACTTTAATGAAAAAAATTGAAAAAAAATATGACTTTGCCAATGTGCAATTTATCTTCTTGGGAGATTACATTGATAGGGGAGAGTCCAGCAAAGGAGTATTAGATTATCTTATAAAGTTTCAAATGAAATATTCTCAAACAGATTTTATTCTTGGAAATCATGAACACATGCTCATTACTTCCGATCCTTATAGTTTGTATTCCTCGGAATCGGCATTGAAGGAATACGAGAATAATATGATGCCTGATTCGCACCTATTTTTTTTAAATAATTTAAAGCCTTATGTGAAAAGCAATTCTTTTGTCTTTGTTCATGGAGGCATTCCTGAAGGTTTTCGTGATGTAAGTGACGTGCCTATCGAAAGTTTGATTTGGGAATATGGTGTTTGTGCTGAATATAAGGGAAAAACTGTCATATGTGGGCATTATGCAGGAACTGAAATTAAACAATCACATAACTCAATTTGTATAGACACTGGATGCTACAATCTTCATTATGGAAAGTTAACGGCTGCAGTATTAAACGACTATTCTGGTG
>CAYMLA010000613.1:0-1725 GCA_964390785.1 uncultured Bdellovibrionales bacterium
GAGAACTGAAGACTGAAATCTGTAGGCTGCGGACGAAGTCCGCTCTATGAATTTAGAGATAGACCACTTTCCTTGTCGGGAGCTTAAGGAGTATAAAAGCCCATGACTACCCTATTTTTTCCCAGATTATAGCCACTATAGGTTACAACCGAAAGCTATAGCCCGAGTATAGAAAAATAGCCTGTAGGAAAAATAAAGGCTCTATTTGAATAATCAAGAATTGCCACTTATTTAGAGCTCCCACAAAAAAAGTAAAGAAGGGAGAGGCTGCGGAAAGAAGGACAAATGACCAAAAGTTAGACATCGGCCTCTTCCAAAAAATAACGCAGTGAATAATTTTATTTTTCAAAAAAACTTGGTTATTTTCAATTGTTAGCAAAAACGACTCAAAATAGACACTTAATAATTTATACAATTTGCCGATAAATCAATCAGAAGAGGAGATTTTTTTGTGAAGAGCATTCGACTTTTAGTCATTGATGACGATTCTAATATTCAAACAATTTTAAAGTTTTCACTTGAACGTTATAATCATCTCTATTCTGTTGAATTTTGTAAAACAGCAGAAGAGGGTTTTCTCTTGCTCAACACAAAATCTTTTGATCTCATATTATTGGATTTTTATTTGAATCATTCAAATGCTTTTGATTTTATCGACAATTACCTTTCCTTTGAACCCCACCCACTCCCTATTATTCTACTCACGGGATCAACGGAAGACTTTACAGATAGAAACCTCATTATTGGTCAAATAACAAAGCCATTTGATCCTTTAAAAATTGGCGAATCTATTGCTCGGCTTTATTTTCACGAGGAAAAGGCCGCATGAATGCATTTAAAAAAAGAATTCATATTGTTTTTGTCCTTCTGATTGTACTGATCTCAATTAGCACATTAATTAATCTCAGAAGCATTTCTGTTCTACAATCAATTCATGAGGTCAGCACACTTCAAACCTATTTTCCTGCAAAAGATCAACAGTCTGATAGTTCTTTTTCTAACCTCCTTCGTAATGTCCTTATTGACTCAACGGTGGTGAATTCATTTGTTCTTTGTTTTTTTATCACCTTTTTTATTATTCTCTATTTAGACATTAAAACTCAGCTTTTAGACCCTTTTGATCAAATCAAATCAATTTTAAAACTTAATTCAACAGACTCCCTCACGCCAGAATTATTAACAAAAGAGATGTGTCATCTTAAAGAAAAAGTAAAAGACCTTGATCCTCAACAGCCGAGCTATTTAAGTATAATGACCCATGAAATCAGAACACCTTTAACTGCAATTAAAGGAGCTCTTTATCTTCTTAACGAAGAGAATAAAACTCATAATAAACCTAAAAATCAGGAACTTCTTAATATTGCATTAGTCGAAATTGATCGAGTTATTCGTCTCATTAATGATTTATTAGAAATGAATCGACATGACGCAAAGAGTTTTCTTATTAAAACTCGTTGGTACAGTATAAAAGATCTCATTCAGGATGTTATTTATAGCATGTCTGTTTATGCAGAACTTGCTCAAATCAATATTAAAGTTGCTCCGATTCCACAATCTCTTCAAATTGAAATGGATTTAGATCGAATCAGACAAGTGTTGGTCAATCTTATTGCAAATGCAATCAAACACAGCCCACCTCATAGTACAATTGAAATTCAATGCGGACTAGATCCCGAACTCGGCGTATTAGTGGCCATTTCAGATAATGGTTCAGGAATTCATCCT
>CAYMLA010000614.1:0-1718 GCA_964390785.1 uncultured Bdellovibrionales bacterium
ATATATTGTTGGATTTAAAGACAAAATTCATTTTCAATTTCCAAAACCTGACGGAACAAAACTAACTTTAGAAGACATTTTAGAACCTGAAAAAGATATACCAAGTAACTACTACGTTAGCGAAGAAATTAAGAAAAAAAGGCTTTCAAAAGTAAAACCAAATGCGCCTTATCCTTCAATATGGCACGAAAATATTGGTGGTAACATCTCTGCGCTTCCACATTCTTGCGCTTTACGTGCTGGAGGAAGTTATAATTATTTATTAGTAAACGGAGAAAGAAGATTAACAGGTAGAGAAATGTTAAGACTTCAGGGTTTTCCAGATAGTTTTAAAATAAATGTAGCTTACACTCAAGCAAGGAAAATAGCTGGAAATAGCGTAACAGTAAAAGTGATTGAACTTATTGCCAAACAAATTCAAAAAGCAATAGACGACAACAAACCAAAACAAGTTTATAAACAATTAGAAATAGAATTAATCGCCAATGGATCTCACGGAAGCTAAAGCGTCATTAGACAGTATAATTAGAAAAGCTCGTGTACACTTATATAAGCCAATTCAAATAGCAGAAATTTTATATAAAGATAGAGTTGAAAAAGATATTGACTTATTAGATTTAGAGTCTTACAGAACAAAATCTAGAAAATGGCGAGATTTAATTTGTATTCCATTTCTCGGAAGAACAAGCACTTCTTCTGCAAAATATCAGGATGATTTATTTAATGTTACAGCTGTTCCACCGAGTGCAATTGCTGTACTTGGAGAAGAAAATAGAAGCAAAAATGGCATTGTAGAATCTTATATTTACGATAGATTTAAGCAAAGATATGGTCAAATGTCAACTGCTTTAAGTTATTCTCGTGATGCAAACAAAGGGACTTTCGATTTAGAAGAGTTTATTGACCTTTTTTGGAAAGAGCCAAGTTTAAAAAGGAGTCTTGATAAGATTTATGAAATTGTAGTTTATTCATTGTTTAGTGCAATAGTTGATGAACTTGATGTCAATATTGAAGTTAGTTTAAATCCCGAAAAAATTGACGTTTTAAAAGAATTTGAAACATTTGCAGAAAAGGTGATTTGTATCAATTCAGAAAGTACAAGTTTCAAGTCAAAGGCGAACATAAATAGAGTTGGCGTTACAAACGCAGCTGATAGAGGTCTTGATATGTGGGCTAATTTTGGTCCAGCAATTCAAATAAAACATTTGTCTTTAAATGAAAAACTTGCAGAAGGTATTGTTGCAACCGTAACATCTGACAGAATTGTAATTGTTTGTAAAGATTCAGAAGAATCTGTAATTAAGTCATTACTTAACCAGTTAGGTTGGAAATCGAGAATACAAAGTATAATTACTGAATCAGAATTAATTGAGTGGTACGAAAGAGCGTTAAGAGGAAGTTTTGCGGATGCAATTGGAGATAAACTTCTAAAATCAATAAGTGATGAAATTATGTTAGAATTCCCTTCAGCAGACCATTCAGATTTTATGAAATTTTATAATGGAAGAGGATACGATAAGTTAGTCGATGATGATTGGAAATAGACCAGCACATAAAACCATACATATTTGCCATTCGTACCAGCCGACAAACAAGCCAAAAATTGTAGGCAGCCTATGTCTTAGCCAATGCTGAAAACCAAGCTTAGTATCATCGAAAAAATAAGTCCGTCATTTTGGCAAGGGAAATTTAGTGCTAGATGAGGCAACTTTTCTCAC
>CAYMLA010000615.1:0-1710 GCA_964390785.1 uncultured Bdellovibrionales bacterium
TTTTACTGAGCACCAAAGCTTTACCCCTAAACAGGATTCATGACTCAATCAAGTCAAAATTAATTTGGCATAATGCAGAAAAATGTCGAAGGACTTAAGCCGAGCTGTACTAGAATAAACATGAATGCAGAAGTCTTACCCCTTTTCAATACTGAAAAAGACAATGATAGACTTGTCAGTGAGACCACAACAGAACCCCTACAATCTGTTTATCATAAAGTTCCAATGAATTTTAGCTCAATAAAAGCGAACTGTACTTCTCGTGAAGTTAATTTTTTTGTTGTTTACCTTTTTAAGGATAGACCGATTATTTATCAAGCAAACAATAATAGAATTGCAATTCCAGCGGAAGTTGCATCTCGTGCTCTACCAACTTTGATTACAGTGAATTCAACAACTGAGAAACAAAGATGTTTTCTAGAATTTAAAAAATAAAACTTATAGCAAAAAGAATGGAGTGTTTTCGAGAGCCAACTCCATTAGAGTGGGCTTACTGCATAAATAGTGGCTGTTGAAAAACAGCCACCTTTTTCGTTGGCTTCGCTCAAATCTCACTGCGACGTACTTGATGTACGACTCGTTCGATTTGAACTCGCGCGCCTCAAATTTGACTATTTTGCAACAGCCACTAGATAGCAAATTGGAATTATTGACATGTTATAAATTAATAATATACATTTGTTTAAAAGAGAATCACATGAAAGAAATCATAATAGATGTAAGAGAATTAGATGAATATAATGCCTAATAACAAAATATGTTCACTCCACAAACGAGGGTAAAAAATGAACTTTTTAAAAAAACTTGCTAATTTTATTCGAGAGGTTGCCAATGACGAGCGCATCCCTTCAAAAGATAAAAAGATCATCCTTGTCTTGCTGGCTTTAATAGTTTCACCCATCGATTTTATACCCGACTGGATACCCATTATCGGAATCCTCGATGACTTCATACTAATAGCCATTATACTCGACTATTTTTTTGATGTCCTTGATGACGAAATTTTGCTGTCCCATTACCCATGGGGAATGAAAAGCTTTCTGCGTATCAAGCGCTTCGCCAAAATCATTTCTCGCTTTTCACCAGCCTTTATCAAAAACAGAATTTGGGATTTTGAAGGCTCTCCCTATAAACACTAAGAAACCTATTTGGAACCAGTAACCCTATAAAAATTACAAAACCATTTCTTTCTATATTCATAAATACCCATCTGCTATAGTCTCGCCTCAAATCAGATGGAACAGCCTTTGCTAGACAGCCAAAAATTGTTAGGGAAAATAATAGATTTTTCTAATTGGGAGAAATCACTTGATGTGGTGGACTTGGCGAATCAAGCAAAAAATTGAAACAAAAAAAAACTGGATTAAAAACATTCAGTTTAAAAAAATAAGTCCTTTGATTTCAGTTTTTATCGTTATCATCCCTACCCTTATTATTGCCTATACATCTCTTCTTGAAAAGGGAAGACTTGAGGCTATCAAGTCCCTCACGAAAAGACCCCTTGTCGTTTTATCAACTAACTCCCCAACAACTCTGTATCACAATTATCGCAATAACTTGACAGGATTTGAATACGATCTTGTTTCTGCTTTTGCTAAATATTATGATTTTAAGCTCGAGATAAAAACCTACAAAAATGAAAAACAGCTTCTTAAAGCTCTAAAAAAAGGAGAGGGGGATCTTGCTGCAGCCCACCTCTCTTCCTACAAC
>CAYMLA010000616.1:0-1698 GCA_964390785.1 uncultured Bdellovibrionales bacterium
GGTTAACCTCAAGAAAAGTGAGAAAATCTTCGAATAGACTTTTGCAAGCTATTGAAGCAATGGGATATTTGGGGAATGTAGATCAGTTCTTAATGTGGGTACAAAATAATCTAATTAGAGAAGATATAAGCCGATTGCAAAAAACGAAGGCGCAAATACTGAAGAATAATTTCCAAATTCTGTTAGCGATTTATTTGTCCAGGTTAGTTGGCGAAAGGAGAAATTTCTAGATGGCGGAATTTTTGTTTGGGTTGATTGATTTTTCTCTCAAGTGGGTAATCCCTCTATTCACATATATAGCGGCTATTGTTTACGCAGTAACAACTGTTGGAAAAACAGAGAAAAAAATTGGCGCATTAATATTGGGTTTTCTCATGTTTGCCGGTCTAGTGGTGATTGTAATTGTATCAGGTTTGGAAGATTATGTTCCCTCTATTGAATTAAGGGAATATCCTGCCTTGGTTGTTTTCTCTCTTTTACTTGGCATCATTGTTGGCATTTTGTTTATAGTTATTGCAAATGCTTTGATTGAGAAGGAGGCTACCGAGAATCTATTCATTGCTGTAACTATCGCGTTGAGTCTGTCAACATTTTTCTTGCATCTGTACATTTTTCAAATCCGAATAGCTTTAGGTGTCATTACCTTAGGAGCTTTAATAGGTGTTTTTGGAAAGTTATATATTGGGCCAGGTCGAAAATTTGGTGGTGGTTGGCGAGACATTTACAAAAAGAATTAAGATAACCTTTTTGTAGGGCATTATGAAAAACAGCAATCGATCTAAAGTTCAAATAATTCTTTTGGTATCACTATTGGTAGTGATTACTTTTGTAATTGCTTTAATCTATTGGAATGCGGAAAGCCAAGTCAAAATTACAGGACTTGCGGTGGATGAACAAGGAAAAATTGCTCAGGGGTTGTATATCTTGGCCTTTGAGGAAAATGCACAAATAGGAAATGCTCAATCTTTCAATAGTTCATTGGAAGGTCAAATACCTACTTCCCAAATGCTAACAGCGAAGGAAAGCAATTTTGAGCTTACATTTCCAGATAAATATAATTTTCCCGCAAGAACCGAATATGTAGAAGCCATTCAGGCTAAAGCCCCAAAATATATTTCTTCATCTTCGGGTAAGACACTACAATTGGTAGTCCTAAATGATTTAAACCAAATTACATCAATCGTACCAAATGTGGTTTCAACATCAGGGCCAGAACCGCCAGCCATTGTAGAATTTTGGGAATACGTCAAAAGTTTAGGGCCAATAGGCGCAATAGTTTTTATTGTCATTTTGGGAATTGTTGCAATTTCTACAGGGATTTTTAAGCGGGTGACAGAAATAGTTGTCGAAATAGTGGAGAAACGTTTTAGAAATGTGATTGTACCATCAGCCAAGTTTGGAATAGTTGAAACGGTAAATATTGAAAAAGGGCAGCTAATTGTCAGTTTTGCTGAAAATATGAAAGTCGAAAAGGAAACTCGTTTATTGATAAGAGGGGAAACAATAGACCGAAGGAGTAGCAAAGTTGCAAGGCCAATAATTGGTACAGCTACTATTTATGGAGTGTTGGAAAATAACCGATATTGGGCTTTGATAAATAAAACTCATCAGGAAGCAGACCGGAGTTCAAAATTTAAAATTATGAGAGAATGTGAAGTAGAAACTTATGTTTCAGATGAAAAAATCCCACAGATTGAT
>CAYMLA010000617.1:0-1692 GCA_964390785.1 uncultured Bdellovibrionales bacterium
GCTGAGAACTGAAGACTGAAATCTGTAGGCTGCGGACGAAGTCCGCTCTATGTTTGATAACCCCCTTCGTTGCTACAGAACTTTTGTTCGTGGAATGTGAGTTCAAAGTTAGTTTTTAGACCCTGAAATTTTTTCAAAGTATCCAAGGAATTGAGTGATTTAACTAATTTATTTGACAATTTTATTGAGACCAGCCCTAAAGTCGGCTGCCTTGGAAGATCAACGTGTGGTTGAAAATTGGATTCGTCAATTTCGTCTTGTAGAAGCATTTAAAAATCAAGAGTTGTTATCATCTTCATTGATTTGTCAAAGTGAATCTGATAAGTCCTTGTTTTCTTCTTTTTTGCTTCGTTACTGGGGAGATCAGAAAAGTCAATTTTATGACGGAGACAATAATAAGTCTTCTTTGGACGATTGGTTAATATTATTTCTCTTTAAAGATGAAATTAATCAGCTCACCGAAGAAGAAAAATCAAATTGGTTGGATCTGTTGTCAAATAGTGTGGCGAATAAAGCAAGAAAAACACTTTCTCTCAATGAAGTTTTTATTTCTAAGCTTTATTATTTTGCAAAAAATTCGTTTAAACCTCTTTTTGGAAAGCCTATGGTTGCAATGACCGACGTGACTCTTGTTCGTCAAGGACCTGCTGTTAGTCAAGTTGTTTTGGGCTCAGGTCCTGTAAATTTTCAAACTGATGATTTGGTGTTTGGTTTTTATTTTGTAAACCTTGGTGGAGTAAAATTTGAAAATCAAGAAACGGGTTCTTATATTGAATTTGATTTAGGGTGGATTCATGATGAAGAGGAATTTACTGCCAAAGTGAGTGGAAAGGTTTTGAAATCTGCAGGGGAATTTATTCCAAAATTGGGATCGTTTGATTATCAGGCTTTTAAAAAAGATGGAGATTTAAGTGGTTTAGTTCTTGCTGGATCAAATTTGGGTAAACTGAGTTCAAAAATGATCAGTTATTATAAAAATTATTTTAAAGAATCTGGTTTTCAATTTGAAAAACCAATGACTGTTTTAGATACATTGAATTTTTTAAAGGAGAGGCTGATATCAGCTCAAGTGGATTATTTTATTAAGCAGTCTCATTCGGGAGGAGATGATAAAGGTTTGGTTGTTTTTAATGAACAATCTATAATACACTTAGGTCGTAGAAAACGTTTAGATGGAGTTGAAGAGGTTATTTATCTTGTTGATCCAATAGCCGATTCAGTTTCAGTTAGACTTGAAAATCAGTCGTTTGGTGAGTGGGTTCGTCAAAGGGAGCAAGAGACTGGAATTCCTTTAGCCTATGTAAATACAAGTTGTAGTTCATACACGAGAGCATTAAATCAAATTTCAGCAGTAAATTCAGAATATTTAGTAACTATTCCATCCGTTTCTTCGGTATGGACGTTTGTTAACAAACCGACAAATACCACTCGGTTATTGATTGATGGAATTCGAGCTGAATTAACGTTTGCAGAAATAAGATCAAAGCTTCAAGAAAGCCCAGAATTTTCCAAGGGAAATGATCATTTTATTTTTCCTGATGAGGAGATTTATAAAAACAATATCAGAAATAATTTGGAAATTCCAATTGATTTTAAAGTAAAAATGTTTAATTCACTTGGAAAAGAAGTCCATTTTGAAGATTGGATTCATTGAGTTGATTTTTTTGTGGCAGTTATTATTTAGTGGTTGTT
>CAYMLA010000618.1:0-1690 GCA_964390785.1 uncultured Bdellovibrionales bacterium
TTTAATTCCTCGAAAACAAGGGGAAGCAAATGCTCTATAATAGCTCGCCCGCCGAGCAAATTGGCCTGACCTCTTTTTAATTTCCGGGCACTTGAACCGGAAAGGATAAAATGAATACCAGGATATTTTTCAATGAGGTTATGAACTTCATTAGTCAGTGGAGGCACTTTCTGTATTTCGTCTACAAAAACAAACTGAATCTTATTTTTTTTAATCTGAAATTCTGTTTCTAGACGAAATTGAGACGGATCTTTTAAAAAGCGATTAAAGGTATCTTGCTCCAAAAGATTAAACTCAATGTGTTTTTTATTCTTCAGAGAAGAACGAAGTAAAGTGCTTTTGCCGGATTGGCGAGGTCCCAACCAAAGTGATGATGTGTAAAATTTTAGTTTCTTAATTCGCTCTACCATACTCCATAAAATGTAACATTTCGTGGAGTATAGTCAAGGGGTTTGTTGTCCTCTCTACGCCCCACGCCCACTCTCATTTCTATATATTGCTTGTTGCGAAATGATGCTTAAAAATCAAGGTTTTTTTATAAAATTTTTATATCATTGCGAATTCCACCTCTATGCCCGGTGTTCTGAAGTTTTAAGCCTTGTGGAGTTTGTTTTAGATTCTCTGATTTATAGAAATTAAGTCCTTATTACAGTCATAACCTTTACCTTAGGTGAGTTTAAAATAATTTCACGATCTTTGTTTTTTTAGGCGAAATTTGCCATTTCTTAGATTTCTTGTTTCTTTTAATGTGAGTTCTTTTTATGGAGGTGTGAAAATTTTTTTTAATTGCTCTATTTTGTTTTCTTGAAGGTTTCTATTTTAATTATGCTCAGGCGCTTGATGACCCCAGGCACTTCAGAACAAAATTTGAGGTGGAAAATGAGTTTTGCCCTAGGTCGTATCCTTTTATAAAAGATAAATCTCATTGTCTGATTCCAAGGTTTCAGTACCTTAGCTTTAAAATGCCTCAATCTTTAGCTGAAACAATTTGGACGCATGTGTTGACTATGAAGGAGCAGCAACACTTTGACGAGCTTTCCTTGAGCGATCTTTATCATGGCCATTTATTTTTAAAAGGAGATAAAAGTGATTAAAGGCGCCCCTTGTTCTCAGGTTAAATCAAAATTTTTCTGAGGTTAGTCAGTGCAAGATTCAAGATATCTTCTTCATTATGGAAGATTCAAATGGCCGTTTTAAACTTGACGACAAGTCATTTGAAATTTTTCTCTATTGCATTTTAGACGGCGTCCCGGTCGAAAACCCACTTTAGACCCGCTATCTTGGTGTGGGGCTTCAAAAGGAATCGATTTTAGGAAGTTTTTTCTTTGAGGTAATTTTGAATTTTAGCCAATAGACTTTAAGGATCACCCGTGATTAAGATTTTTTTGTGGCGATTCGTTTCACTTCTCCTATATTACGCTTGTCGGCATCCCCTCTTAAAAATCAACTTTGAAGGGGTTTTAAATAAAAAACCACATTGTATTAAAATGTGGTTTCGGATCAAAACAGACTTAAGTATAGACATCAAACAATAATTATCTAACATCAAAGACCTCGTGCTCTGACAACAAAGATCTAGCAATAAAGATCAAACATCTAATTGCCCAGCAGAACACCAAAGGGTGCGCGGCTGAACTGATTTATTTAAAAGAATATTGAACCTTTTGGCTCTTTGGTTGTTAATATCTGG
>CAYMLA010000619.1:0-1684 GCA_964390785.1 uncultured Bdellovibrionales bacterium
CTTCTCTTGAGAGAGGTCTCACCAATTAGTTCACGCCAGCTTCGCCTGGCGCACACGAGGATCAAAATACCATAAGGTGGACCCCATTTCAAGACTGAATTTTCCATTTTTTAAGTTACACCGAGCTGCGCCATTCCCCGATTAAAGGCCCTTTTGAAAAATAGGACCTGTTTGTTGGCTGTTAAAAAAAACTTCCAAGTCTCAATTTGATCTGCTACATCCATTCTGTTCATCTGGAGGATAAGGCTCTGCTGGGGAGCAACCTGAGCGCTGGATGAACCGCAGACGCACAGGAGGCAGTGGTGGACCCTACTGTCTCCATTTTGGACCCTTACTGCGGATGCGTTTAAAGCGAAAAACCCTTTTAAAAAATAATCGAGCGGTAGCGAGTCCTTTTGTTCTTCTTTCAAATTAGCAGAGACCATAGTGAACCTCAATTGGAAATCTGTACCCAAGTGACTGGTGAGGCCTTCTGTTGTTGTACAAATCGAAATAATCCCCAATACCAGAATGGGCATCGACTACTTTTTGGTAGTCTTTCAAGTAAACTTCTTCGTATTTGAGAGATCTCCAAAGCCTTTCAATAAAGATATTGTCCAGAGCTCGGCCTCTACCATCCATGCTTAATTTAATTCCAGCATCTAGAATGAGGTTTACAAAGGCTGTGGCTGTAAATTGGCAACCCTGATCTGTGTTGAAAATTTCCGGCTTTGCCTTCGACAGAGTCAAAGCCTCATCAACGGCATCAAGACAAAAATCAGCTGTTAGAGAATTACTCAGTCTCCAGGATAAGACGTATCTGCTAAACCAATCGATAACAGCAACAAGATAGACAAAGCCCTCCTTCAATCGAATGTAGGTCACATCTGCCGACCAAACGAAATTTGGTTTTAAAATTTCAATGTTTCTAAGAAGATAGGGGAACACTCTGTGTTCTTGATTTTTCTTACTTGTATTGGGCCCTGGATAGATGGCTTCAATTCCCATGATGTTCATGAGACGTTGAACTCGCTTCCTATTCACCTGATGACCATCCCTTTCTAATAGAGCAACCATTTTTCGACTCCCATAGAATGGGGTTTTTAGGTACTGTTTGTCGATTAAATCCATCAACATCAAGTTGTACTCCGTTTCAGGCACGGGCTCATAGTAAAGAGCCCCCTTTGATAAATCCAAAAGTTCACATTGCCGACTAACACTGATTTGTGGGTGCTGCCACTGAATCAGATTACGCTTTTTTTCAATCGAAAGACTCATACTTTTTTTTTAGCCAATCATTCTCAACTTTTAGCACACCTATTTGTTTGTAAAGTTCTTCGATTAGTTTTTCTTTTTCAGCCAATTCATCAAAGCCCTTCTTGGAAAACAGGGTTGGAAATCCATCCACGCCCTGTTTTTTCCACTGCTGAATTTGAACTCGATGAACGCTGTGTTTTGAACTTAACTCGGCCAGCGTTTTTTCTTCACGGATGGCTTCGAGAGCCACTTTAGCCTTGTACTTTGCGTCATATCTTTTTCTCATCTTTTCCCCCGAAAACTTGGGAAATTAACTCACCTCAGTGTAACTTAGCAAGCAGTCTGTTTTTGGGGTCCACTATAATGACAGCAGATATTCAATACATCGTTTTTTAAGTCCTGAAAGCAGGAGATCGTTTTTTTTTACAATTTGTTTTTTTCGGTCATA
>CAYMLA010000620.1:0-1683 GCA_964390785.1 uncultured Bdellovibrionales bacterium
TCAAAAACTGATTTTTGACTTTTTTAAACGAGTAAAAAAAGAGGTTAAAGATTATGAATAATCTCTTAAAATAGAAATTAAAAATTTAGAAGAGTTTGAAAATGAGACGCTCACTATCTACGAAATGACAAAAAACTTATAAATCCTAAAGCTCGTTTAATCCTGTCATAGTCGGCTTTTGATTTGTCGTGTATTACACGTAAGTCATCACCAAATTTTTCATCAATCATCTGTTGTGTGAATTTCTTTTTTTCTTGCTCAGAAGAAAATAAAGCCCGAATTTGCTGAAGCTCTCCAGAATCTAGCAAGACACCAGCACACTGAGGACACTCGTCAATTTCAACTTTTCTTTTCATCGAAAAAAAATGCCGCATTAAAATCATATTTTCACAACGTGGACAACTCTGTTTTTTGTTTTTATCCACTGAAGAATTTGGATTTAATTTGATATTAAACAATTTATCAGTCGCTTCTTCATGAGGCTCATCAAATTTTTTAAATTCAAACTGATCAAACCAAATAGCACCACAACCGTCTTCACAAACATCAAGCACAACTCCGTTTTCAGATATTTCTATCATTTGATTTTTACAAACTGGACATTGCATTAAAATCCTCCTGTTTTATTACAACCAAGCGCTAGTTAAACGCTACAATGCAAAAAAATTTCAGTCAAATTAATTAACATGTCAAAGTCCATCTTTTATTGGATTTCCGTCACTAATTTTGTCACTAATTCTAGGTTTGCTTTGATAACAAAAAAGTATGATCTCAGATAGCCACTCAAGTTTTTGATCTGCAGATAACTTTGAAAACTCTGTATGTCCATCAAAAGCCTCAGGAGACAATTCCTCAATAATTTTGAAAATTTCTTCATTACATGTTTTAGTCATCTGTAACCTCAACATTATTGATCAAAGCTTGAAGGGCTTTAATATCAAACACGTCTTTGTCCCTTATAGGATCAACCTTTTGCTTTAACTCAATTAGCTTTTCTTTTGTTAAAACTTTTTGTGGTCTCATATTTATAATTTTCAACTCTACATCATTAATTAGCTCACCATAGGTTAAGCCAGGAGCTAAAAACAAATCAACTTGCCGAAAAGGCTCTTTCGGATCAATGAATGTAAAAACAAGGGCATTTTTTTGTTCAACCATCATTTTTACAACACTTTTATCTAAAATCGATTCAGCAGGAATTGGGACTCTGGGAACCAATTTAAGTTCACTCATTGCAGAAAGAAATTTTTTTAAGTTTTCTCTATCCATCTCAACAGCAACATCAAGGTCCATAGTCATTCTTTCAACTCCTTGTAGAACAACAGCAACCCCACCAGCAACTATAAAATTCACGTCCTTATCTATCAACAAATCAATAATCTCTATTAAAAAGTTTTTTTTACTCATAACAACAACAGGTTATCATTTTCACAATCCTTGTACAATAAATAATTAATTAGTGGCTCTTGCAAAACAGCCACCAATATTGATTTTTTCAATTATAAACCAACAACATCCATGCCACAGAGAGAATCAATTTTTACGGTTTAAGTTAAAATTGGTTGATAATCTCTGTGAATTATCAGTGTAGAATAGAATCGAACAACCCACTATTATAAGCTCTTCTACACATAGAGCGGACTTCGTCCGCAGCCTACAGATTTCAGTCTTCAGTTCTCAGCT
>CAYMLA010000621.1:0-1682 GCA_964390785.1 uncultured Bdellovibrionales bacterium
ATTTGTTTTAATTCAATTTTTAATAATAATTTAAAGTTGCATGAACTATGAGCGACTCATTATGTGCATGATTGATAGTGGTGTATAAATATTTAGTTCTCTAAAATTACGCTCCATTATTAAAGTGTCTCATAAGAATGTGACATATTAGGTCTCAATAAAAAACTTTTTGCACTTTTTTAAATTCATTTTCTGCCCTATCATAAGCTGTTCTTAAATTTAAATAATATTTTAATTATTTTGTTTAACGTTTTTAATTTATCCTTTATTTTAAATTTATTAAACCATAGTTATGATACACATTAGGTCTTATTGATAATTTTTTATTTTAAATGCCAAGTAAAAAAATGTCATTTTTATTTATTATTCTTTGTTATCTAAATATTATCGTTCAAATTAAATTTAAGTTTGATTATTTCAAAGTCTTTTTTTTCATAAAAGTTCTTAGACGTAAGGATATACAATTCATTAGCATTAGCACTGGAAATATAGTGAGTATTTGCAAATGAAGGATATTTTTCAGTATCCAATCTAAACCATCCAACAGTATTTGATTCTAAATTTAACAACCAAATTTCTTCGTTATAACTTTCAAAAATCCACAATCGATTTTCTTGTCCGATTGCAAATGATCGAATAGAATTTATTCTTAAGTTGTTTAGTGAAAATGAAATTTCATCTATTGTTGCCTCTAATAATCCTGTTTCCAAATTCACCTCTGAAATTTCACTATTGAATTTCATTAACATAATCTCATTATTTTTAGCCAACAATACATTTGTAGTATTGTATTCACCTATATGAATTAAACTTTTCCATTCTTGTTGCAATTCGCAAGTTTCTTTGTCATATTTCAAATAACCCAGATTATCACTTCGTTTTTTTATATAAAAATAATCATCATCCACCAAAAGGCTGTTGCTGAGCTTCCCGTCGTCTGTAATTTCACATGCTGTCTGTCCAAATTGTGTTTCAGAATCATAAATAACAATGAGCATTTCGTAGTGCAATTCAACTATTTTTTTTCGAACCAATAAGAATATTAAATTATTATGTGTTGTCATCTGTTTGAGTTCATGATTATCTGGCATAACTAAAGTGGATTGTTTGTTAATTTTGTAGTTTCCGTGAGTGCCAGGATAAATTGCAGGATTTCGCCCTATTTCTCCACCTTCTGGAGGATCTTGCACGCTATCGGGAATACCGTTATCGTTTTCAGGAATTAAACTCTTATCACTAATTGAAGACTCTCTACAGCCAGCAACAAAAATAATCAAAAAAGCAAGAATAACTATTTTTTGCATACAATTTCTCCTTTTAATTAAAATTTATATAAAAACCACAATTTAAAATATAGAGAATAATTTTAAAACCACAGTTTTTACAAACGACAGATTCAAGCTTTGATAATAATTTAATGCTGCATGAACTATGAGCGACTTTTATGCTCATGATTGATAATGGTGTATAAATATTTAGTTCTCTAAAATTACGCTCCATTATTAAAGCGTCTCACAAGAATGTGACACATTAGGTCCCAATAAAAACAATATTGCAATTTTTCTCATCAAATGAATCAATCTTGTATCAATTTGGTTCTACTCTTTGATTTAATCAATTACATATAAGTTTTGTTTAAATTCAATTTTTGCTTTAAACGCAATAGTTCCAGTGAATTACAC
>CAYMLA010000622.1:0-1677 GCA_964390785.1 uncultured Bdellovibrionales bacterium
GACTCCAAGATACTAGAACTCTCCTTTCAAGCCTTTAGATAGCAATCCACATGCCAAGTTTAAATCGAATTTATTGGGCTTAGAGGCCATTTTAGGTTTCAAAGGGGGTGCAAAAAATGGCACCCCCTTATGCTACGATCAATTTGCAAAAAAGAACCTGTGCTTCACATAAACTCATCTCTTAATAAATCCAATAGATTACCACAAAACAATTTTTTTTCATAGACTTGTATTTTTATAAAAAATAAACTAACCATGCCCAGAGGGACATGGTTTTAAGAACCCCCTAAAAGGGGGTGCCGGGAGCCTTCATAGAAGGCCTACCCAGCGGATTGACACCACACAAGTGAAATTATTCGTACTTTTTCTCGTTCTCTTCTTGATATTTAACGTACTTTTTAACCATTTCTTCATTTACCCCAACGGTATCGACGCAATAGTCATTGGCCTAAAAATGATTACCCCTGACCTACACAAAAAATCATCCATTAATAAATTCAATAGGTTGCGAAAATGGAAATTCTCAAAAAATTCCAAATAAAGATAAAAAAAATAGTGATGTAAAGAAAAATGATTTAAACAATATTGCAAAAATTGCTCTTTGTCGTGAACTCCATTATTCGTATTCGCTTGTGGCATGAGTTTTTGTGTAGAACAAGCATTTTTATTTATTAAAACTTGACTCAAGTGACATATATGTCGTATTATAGAGTAATGACTGAGTTTGAAGATTATAGTAAAAAGAACATCAAGCTAAGCGAAGAATCATGGAATCATATTCAGAGCAGTCATGCTGAAATTTCTCTAGAGATGATTAACAACACTGTTCGTTTTCCATTTGAGGTTAGAGAAAGCATTCAAACGAATTCATCTTTGCTTTATTACTCGATCAAACTCAAGATCGAAAATAAGACAAGGTATGTTTGTGTTGTGGTAAAAGAAACGCTCGCGGGAGAACGATATATTCAAACTGCTATGACTACATCATATTTGAAGAGTGGGCGAATAGTATATCGTCAGGAGGATTAATTAATGTATATTTATTATGATAAAAATAACGATTATTTGGAGTTTTTCTTCGAGAATACAGCTAATTATGGTGAAGCCGATGAAACGAATGATAATATTATTATTTTCAGAAGTGAAAAAAACGATACAGTTGTTGGATATGCTTTTGAAAATGCTAGCTTGGAAATTATTCGTTTTAATAAATTAGATACTATTGATAAATTGGCGATCCTTCTAAAAATATCACGCATTAGACGTAATTTTTCTCAAGAAGACGTTGCAAAAAACCTTCACATTAGTGTCCGTCATTACCAGCGACTAGAAAGAGGCCAAGATACCACTATCAGTCTTCTTGCTGACATATCTGTATTATTTCCCGAAACGGATTTTGGAAGTTTGTTTGAAATTAGGAAAACTGCGTAACACTATATTTGAATAGATTATCGAGGATAGTTCTAATTCTAATTTGACCATATCCTTTCAAAAAAGTTCGATATGTGACCGCTAGAGTCCACCATTTTTAATTCAAACTTTCTGCGGCACATTAAAAAAATGGTTCTGTCGCATCTGTTCGAATAAAGTTAAATACAAAGAAATTTCATTACCGCCAGTAATTGTATTGGTTGATTTTGTAAGGCACTTTTTTACTGGTCTAGTTTATCTTTAATT
>CAYMLA010000623.1:0-1676 GCA_964390785.1 uncultured Bdellovibrionales bacterium
ACGACTCGTTCGATTTGAGCTCACCGCCTCAAATTTGACTATTTTGCAACAGCCACTTAGTCATGCAAAACAGCCACTATTTATAAAAACATCTTTATTCATTCTTTTTTAATACTAAATAGACAACTTTTTCTTTCCAAAATAAGTCATCATCAACTCAACAAAAGCCCTTGTGCAAAAAATAGCCGTAAACATAGAAGTAAAAATTCCAATAATTAATGTAACAGCAAAACCTCGAACTGGACCTGTTCCGTAATACATCAACACAACACAAACTGCTGCTGTGGTAACGTTTGCATCAAAGATTGCAGAAAAAGCTTTTCCATAACCTTCTTTAACCGCCATTCGCCAACTGGTTCCCTTTCTTAATTCTTCTTTAATTCGCTCAAAAATAATAACATTGGCATCAACAGCCATCCCGACAGTTAACACAATTCCGGCAACTCCAGGCAAAGTCAATGTTGCTTCCAAAGACGTTAAAACCGCCAACAGCAAGAAAATATTTAAACCCAATGCCAAATCAGCAATAAAACCCATTGATTTATAAAAAAGGAGCATAAAGATAAGCACTAAAATTCCACCGAGAAGACCCGCTTTTTTTCCTTTTGCAATAGAGTCTGCACCCAACGTTGGCCCAACCGTTCGTTCTTCCAATTGTTGCAAGCTCGCAGGCAATGCTCCCGCTCGAAGAGACATACTAATCATTTTAGCTTCATCTAAGAGAGCATTTCTATCCCCTCTCCCCAATGAAATAACTCCCGCTTCAGTGATTTGTGATTTAATTGACGGAGCGGATTTGACAATTCTATCAAGAACAATAGCCAATTGTTTTCCAACATTATTGCCTGTTACCTCTCCCATTTTTCGGGAACCCACAGAGTTTAAGCGAAAAGAAACTTCTGGACGACCAAACTGATCAAACGAAACAAAAGCGTCTTTTAAATCTTCACCCGTAAGATCTGTATCTGTTTTTAATAAATAAGGAGTTTTACCCATTTCTAATGATTTTGCGTTTGCATTTTTTTCGAAATAGATCAATGTTTTTTCTGGAAGTTTTCCTTTTAAATCGGCATTTAGTCGCTCTATGTATTGAGTATAAGAAAGTTGTCCTAAAGAATATTCGCCTGCCTTTTCTGCTTCTTCGACAAGAGCCAAAATTTCTTCTGTTGTTTTCTCTTCAGAAACAATCATAAACTCTAGCTTCGCTGTTGTATTAATGAGTTGTTTCGCTCTTTCTGCATTTTCAATTCCCGGCAATTGAACTAAAATTCGATTTGATCCTTGAGCTGAAATGCTTGGTTCCGCAACACCAAATTCATCAATTCGATTTCGAATGGTCTCAATGGCCTGCTCCAAAACCCGATCAGAATAATAAAGCACATAAGAGTCATAATACCGAACATTCACCTTATCTTCATCCGAATCTAAAACTTGCAAGACTGTTGAATACTTGTCTTCAACAAAATCAATCACTTTAGATTTGTCATCCTTATTATTCAACGCAATTAAAAGCTCCCCTTGCTCGGCGGCTTCCAAAGCCTCAACTCGAGCAACACCAATTGATTCTTCTTCTAATTCTTTCTTTAAAGAATCAGCAAGTCTCAACGCGCTTTCTTTAATCACGCCATCGATATCAACACCCATAACCAAATGCAATCCACCTTGAATATCCAATC
>CAYMLA010000624.1:0-1670 GCA_964390785.1 uncultured Bdellovibrionales bacterium
TACTGGCGCCATCCAATTGTAACGCGCTCAGACTCGAAGCTCTTGTTTTTTAGGACTCTTTTTTGTTAAACTTCAAAATAAAAAGGAGTCCGCATTATGATAAAACATCCTTTACCCAAAGAACCTGCTTTTCTTTGGAATTGCTTTTATGAAATCACTCAAATTCCTCGTCCTTCAAAACAAGAAGAAAAAATAAAAGAATACCTTCTGAATAAAGCAAAACAAAATTCATGGGAATGCCATAAAGACAATGCTGGAAATGTCATTATGAAAATCCCTGGAACAAAAGGCTTAGATGGTGCTTCGCCGATTATTCTTCAATCCCATATGGACATGGTTTGTGAAAAAACACCTTCAAAAAATTTTGATTTTTTAAATGATCCCATTGAAGTTCAGATTTCAAATGGATGGATCACAGCCAACAACACAACCCTTGGAGCCGACAACGGAATTGGCATGGCTTTATCACTTGCTCTTGCAGAAGATCCTTCTGTAAAACATCCCCCCTTAGAGCTTTTATTTACTGTTGATGAAGAAACAGGTCTTCATGGCGCACTCAACCTTGATGCTTCTTTATTAAAAGGAAAAAAACTCATCAACCTTGATTCAGAAGAATGGGGCAGCATTTATATTGGATGTGCTGGAGGCATGGACTATCAGATCAGTCGACAAATTCAATCTCAACCTTCAGCGCTCACTCACCCGGTCACTCTTAGACTTTCTGTTGAACATTTAAAAGGCGGACATTCTGGACTTGATATTCATCTTGGTCGAATGAATGCCATTAAAGTTCTCGCCAATCTTCTCTTTGAGCTGAGAAATAAAAAGATAGAATTGGTCACGTTTAGCGGCGGAACAGCCCACAACGCCATCGCTCGCGAAGCTTTTGTTGAAATAAACATTTCGCAAAATGAAATGCCTTGGCTTAAGGAATGGCTTCATTCAAAAAATCATCTTTATCAAAAATTAGTTCGAACAGAAGACCAAAACATCACCTTATCTATTGAAGAAATCACAAGATCAAACAAGGTTTTTTCAAATGATTTCTTTCAACTTTTTCTAAGCACCCTTAAGCTCTTTCCTCATGGAGCTGAAAGGATCAATTGGAATCTTGCTGAACCACTGACAAGCACGAGCAATAATCTCGCTCGTGTTTACTTAACTCAAGATAACTTGTTTATTGAAACATCCTTACGCTTTCTAAATAAAGAAGACATTTGCTCACTTGAACAATCCATTCAACTCATTGGAGAAAACCTAGAAGCCCAAACAGTAAAAACATCGGAATATCCTGGTTGGAATCCCAACACTCAATCTCAACTTCTTAATGTTGCCTCTGAAACTTATCAAAAACTTTTTCATTCTAAACCTAAAATTAAAGCAATCCATGCGGGTCTTGAGTGTGGAATACTAACAGAAAAGCTTGGGGGAGCAATTGAAGCCATTTCAATTGGACCTAATTTAAAAGACGTCCATTCCCCCTCAGAACAACTTGAAATTGAGTCTACGAATAAAACCTGGGAATACCTCAAAGCCTTATTAAATAGTGGCCTCTGTTAAGTTGCCTGTTTTACCGCCTGTGCACTAGAGTGGCTGCTGTTAGCTTAAAATTCGTAATCAATACCTGTTTGATAAGCCCAATCTGTTGATTTTACTCCTTCTGGAGGACG
>CAYMLA010000625.1:0-1663 GCA_964390785.1 uncultured Bdellovibrionales bacterium
CGCAGAATTCATTTGTACACGATAGCCTCGATTGACTTGTATTTTGTTATTATCATCTACCCAAGTAACTCTAAATATAATTACTCGCTCGGGCTCTATCATACGCTCTAATAACATCTTATCTTTATATTTAGGATGTTGATCGATGAAAGGAATAATCGTCTCCACAACTTCTCTTACAGCTTGTGCAAATTCAGGTTCACCTGGATTCTTTTGCTCTACATGACTCAGGAATTCTTCGATTTTTGTATTCATATATAGGAAAATTGCTTAAATATTTAACTTATATTATTTTAAAACGAATATAATGATATAAAGGTTTAAAATTAAAATATTTTTAAACAATATGTAAAGCATTGATATTAAATTTTTACGAATTAATAAATTGATACAAGCAAATTGCTTTGATAAAATACCAGAATTAAGTATATTTGGGAGTGAAACATTCGGATTTTCATTTATAATTGATAAGAAAATTATTTTGGGCTTGACTAATCAAAGAGCAATATTAAAAAGATTTATATAATTTACATTTTTTATTACTAATAATATGGAACTTGGAAAACTACAAACAGTTGATTTAAGAAAAGCTTGGAAACACGAAGCTTTAGATTTTACTAATTGGCTTGCAAAGGATGAAAATTTAGGTCTTTTGAGTGATGAGATTGGAATTGGCTTACAAGTAATTCAAACTGAAGCAAGTGTTGGAAAATTTAATGTTGATATTCTTGCAGAGGAAGAAAACACCGGGAGAAAGGTTGTCATTGAAAATCAGTTAGAATTAACAGACCATTCCCATTTAGGACAAGTTATAACTTATGCCTCTGGCTACGATGCTGAAATAATCATTTGGATTGTTAAAGATGTTAGAGATGAACATAAACAGGCTATTGATTGGCTAAATGAACATACTGATGAAAAGATTAATTTTTTCGCAATCAAAATGGAACTATGGCAGATTGGGAATTCACCCTTTGCTCCAAAATTTCAAATAATCTCAAAACCTAATGATTGGGCGAAAGCTATCAAAACATCAACAGGTCAATCTGCCTTAACTGATACAAAATTGTTGCAACTTGATTTTTGGAATAAATTCAAGGAATATGCTCAATCTAATAATTCTAAATTGAGATTAAGAAAAGCATATCCTCAACATTGGTATGATATAAGTTTTGGTAGTTCGGAAGCACACATATCTTTAACAATCAATAGTCAGTCAAATCAAATTGCTTGTGAAATTTATATTTCAAATTCAAAAGACCTATTCTATGAATTAGAAAAACAGAAAGATAAAATTGAACAAGAGTTAGGTACGAAATTAGAGTGGATGGCTTTAGAGGGCAAGAAAGCTAGCAGAATTAAAATATCCTCAGAAGCTGATATAAATGATTCTGAAAAATGGAACGAATATTTTGAATGGTTAGAAAATACTGCATCCAAGTTCCAAAAAGTGTTTTTAAAAAATGTAAATAAAGTAAAGAAATAAAATTGCTCTAAAAAAGAAACGCCCAAAATAATTTAAAATTAAATAAATGAAAATCCGACTTCTCCGCTTCGCTCCGACCACGCTGCGCTCTCGCTTCACTGCATTACGCTCGGGACACATAACAAGGGTTAGTTTCAATTTTTTGGGGCAAAATAGTGTATAGGGCAAGAAGTGTAT
>CAYMLA010000626.1:0-1658 GCA_964390785.1 uncultured Bdellovibrionales bacterium
CAGGCTCCATGTAGCTCTTTTCCATTTTGATCCACAATAAGAGGTTTCAATCCAAAAAATGGTTTTGTAGCAGAGCCTGGTTTTAAAGCATGAGCTCCAGGAAGAGGCGTGATTAAAATTCCACCTGTTTCTGTTTGCCACCAAGTATCAACGATTGGACAACGAGAATCACCAACAACTTTGTGATACCAGTTCCACGCTTCAGGATTAATGGGTTCACCCACGGAACCAAGCAGACGCAAACTAGAACGATTCGTTTTAGTAACATGCGCTTCGCCTTCTCTCATGAGCGAACGAATCGCCGTTGGAGCAGTATAGAAAATTGAAACTTTATGTCTGTCAACAACATCCCAAAAACGAGATGGACTTGGATATGTTGGAACGCCTTCAAAAAGAAGAGAAGTTGCTCCATTAGCAAGCGGACCATAAACGATATAAGAATGACCCGTGACCCAACCAACATCAGCAGTACACCAGTAAACGTCATTGTCTTTACAATCAAAAACATATTCATGGGTCATTGATGTATAAACAGCATAGCCTCCTGTTGTGTGAAGAACACCTTTGGGCTTATTTGTTGAACCAGAAGTATACAAAATAAACAAAGGATCTTCTGAGTCCATATGTTCAGGAGGACAATCAGAAGAGACATTTTTAACTTCTTCGTGATACCAAACATCGGTAGAAGGGTTAAAAGCAACTTCTCCACCAGTATGCTTAACAACAAGTACTTTTTTTATACAAGCACATTTTTCAACAGTGGCATCAACATTTTTCTTTAAAGGCACTCGTCGGCCACCACGATAGCCTTCATCAGAGGTGATAATGTATTCACTATCACAATCAAGCACTCGATCAGCCAGTGCATCAGATGAAAATCCACCAAAAACAATTGAATGAATTGCTCCAATGCGCGCACAAGCAAGCATGGCGTGAACAGCAGCAGGAATCATTGGTAAATAAATCGTGACGCGGTCACCCTTTTTAATTCCCAAATTTTTAAACACATTAGCCATTTTGCAAACATCTTCATGCAATTGCTTGTAAGTGATATGTTGGGCTTCTTTATTAGGATCATCTTGTTCCCAAATAATAGCGGTTTTGTTGCCTTTTGTTTTTAGGTGTCGATCCAAGCAATTATAACTCAAATTTAATTTTCCACCATCAAACCATCGAATATGAAGGTCATTTTTTGCGAAAGAGGTGTCTTTTACTTTGTTCCATTTTTGAAACCAATCGATTCTTTCTGCTTGCTCTGCCCAGAAACCTTCAGGATCTTTGATTGATCGCTCGTACATTTCATTGTACTTAGCTTCATTACAAATTGCTGTTTCTTTCCACTGTTCTGGAACGGGATACTTTTCACTCATTCTTGTACTCCTTCAATTAAATTTGTTGAACACTAAATTAGCTTAAAACTAATTTAAGTTTGATAATGACATCTAAAAAAGCCAAATTTTTCGTCGTTTTTACTCAAATTGAAACACAGATTATGACTTCTTAATTTACCTATAATCTCTTATGAGACATATTAAATTTTCCTATAATTAAAAGATTTTAGCCAAAGGTCAAGCTTTCCAGAACATCCATAGTCGATAATGCTTTGCAAGATCACTTGTTTTGCTCAGATTCATTAAAAAATGAAACCAATTTTAGCG
>CAYMLA010000627.1:0-1652 GCA_964390785.1 uncultured Bdellovibrionales bacterium
TGCCTAGTGGCTGCTGCAAAATAGTCAAATTTGAGGCGCGCGAGCTCAAATCGAATGAGGCGCACATAAAGTGCGTCGCAGTGAGATTTGAGCGAAGCCAACGAAAAAGTTGGCTGTTTTGCAGCAGCCACTACATAGTGATAACTCGACTTCAGTCTACACATCTCAAACAAAAAATTTCAAAGTTAAGAATTGTCTAAAATTAAGTTTAGCATTCAATTCCGAAGCAAAATAAATTAACGCGTCGTTTAGTTTACTCGTGCTTTTAACCTGTATTTGAATTTTTACTTAAAGCTCTTTGAAAAATGGCTGACTTAATTTTATTATAGATAATAGTATTTAACTTGAAAATCTTATTTTTTAAGAAGATTTTTTATTAAATCAAAGTCTACTTTATAAACATTGATCTTGGAGAATAAACTATAATGAAAAATCTTGTTTTTTTAATGTCCTGTTTTTTGCTTATGCTCTCAACGGCTTTGGCAGATGAAGCCATCAATTTACGTATTCATCAACCTTACCTCAGCCCAAGAATTATGGGTATGGGTGGGGCTTTTATTGCTGTTGCCGATGATTATAATGCTCTTTATCATAACCCCGCAGGCTTAGCTCGACTTGAACATTGGCAAATGAACTTTTCAACTGAAGTGGCATTAACGACTGATTTTTTCAAACTTGTTAGTGATATCGACAAAGCCTCCATTGAAGGATCAGAATCTGATGAAATTGAAAACATCTCTAAAATTTTAAAAAACGTCTACGGTTCGCATTATATGCTTCGATCTTCTCCACTTGCAGGAACATGGGTTTGGCCTCGTTGGGGGATTGGATTTATTCCAATGGATTTAACAATTGATTTATCAGCCCATCAACAAGCATTCCCTGCAATCAATGCTGTTGCTTATGCTGACTCCACACTTGCCTTTGGTTATGGAAAAGACTTTCCTTGGTTTCGGAACGCACGATATTCTATGGGTGTGACAGGAAAAATCATTAATCGAGCATTTATGAGCAAATCTCTTTCAGCCTTAGACTTTAAAGAAAACACCAGTTTTTTTCGATCAGAAGATGCAAAGGAGGGTCTTACTGCCGATTTTGATATTGGAATGCTTTACACTCCCGACTTGCCTCACACTGGAATACTGTCTTGGTTTCGTCATGCACGTCCCACCTTTGGTGCTGTAGTAAGAAATGTTCTTGATTATGGATATTCCAGTAAATTAAACCTTTTTAAAGACTCTGGTGACAATCCTGAACGGCTTTACCGCACGCTCGATCTTGGATCGCGTTGGGAGTATCCTTCTTTTTGGGTTTTTCAACCAAGAGGTGTTTTAGACATTAAAAACATCGGACATCCTCATTCAACACGTTTTCTTAAAATGGTTCACCTTGGCTGGGAACTCGGATGGAAAATGTACAGTTGGTGGAAAGGGTCTTACCAAATCGGTCTTAACCAAGGCTATTTAACTGCCGGATTATCAGCGCGTTTTGCTTTTTTTAATCTTGACCTTGTCACCTACGGGGAAGATGTCGGAACAAAAAACAAAGCAAAAGAAAATCGAATTTGGATGATTAAACTTAATATTGAATTGTAAAGAGTGGCTGCTGCAAAACAGCCAACTTTTTCGTTGGCTTCGCTCAAATCTCAATGC
>CAYMLA010000628.1:0-1652 GCA_964390785.1 uncultured Bdellovibrionales bacterium
GGACAAACTGTTTTTTCTTGTAACGTCCTTAACAACTTAGCTTGCATCCCTATGCAAGCTAAGTTGTTAAGGACGTTACAAGAAAAAACAGTTTGTCCTGTTGGTTCAACGAAGACGGAGCAGATTGATGTTAGGATTCTTGCGGCGTCTAATAAAAATCTTGAAAGACTGATTGAGCAAAATTTATTTAGAGAAGATCTTTTTTATCGATTAAATGTTTTAAATATTCAAGTGCCTTCTTTAAAGGAAAGAAAAGATGATATTGTTTTATTGGCCCAATTTTTTATTGAAAAATATGCAAAAAATTATAATAAAGAGGTTGTTCCGGTTTTAGAAGAAGCGGCCATTGAAGCTTTAATGAATTATGATTGGCCTGGAAATATTCGCGAGTTAGAAAATATGATCATGAGGTGTTTAATTGTTACGGATAAAAAGGTTATTAAAACAGCAGATCTTTCTGATAAGGTAAAGTCTAATTTAACATTTTCTTTTTCCAATAAACAAACATTAAAACAGGTAGAAAAAAATTATATAAAAAGTGTTTTGGCAAGTGTTGGTGGTAATAAAACAAAAGCTTCTGAAGTTTTAGGTATTGATCGAAAAACATTAAGAGAGAAGTTGGCTAATGAGTAATGTTAAAAAATTGAAAGAATTTGATCAGTTTGTTAAAACCGTTCAACAATTGCGTGGTCCTAAAGGATGTCCTTGGGATAAAAAACAAACTCATCAAAGTTTAACGCGATTTGCATTAGAAGAGTGTTATGAACTTGTTGATGCCATTGATTCTGGCGAACCTGAGGCCATACGAGATGAGCTTGGTGATCTTCTTCTTCAAGTTGTTTTGAATGCTCAAATTGCAAAAGAGTTAAATGCTTTTGATGTTTCAGATGTTATTCGTTCAATCAATGAAAAAATGATTCGTCGACATCCTCATGTTTTTGAAAAAAGAGAAGTCTCGGGTGTTAAAGAGATAAAAGACAATTGGGAAGAGATTAAATCGAACGAAAAGAGAAGAAAAAACACAGCTCCCTTTCAATTTCCTTCGGCATTGCCGTCCTTATTAAGAGCTCATAAAATTGGTGAAAAAACAGCTCAAGTTGGATTTGATTGGCATGACTATAATGAAGTATTTGATAAAGTTACAGAAGAGTATGAAGAGTTAAAAGAGAGCATTCAGTCACAATCTCGTGAAAAGCAAATTGAGGAATTGGGTGATTTGCTTTTTACTTTAGCTCAATTGGCACGACATCTTCAAGTAGATGCTGATCTGGTTTTAAGGCAGACAAATAAAAAATTTGAAGATCGATTTCAAAAAATGTTGGATTGGTGTAAAAAAAATAAAAAAGAATTCACACAAATTTCATCGAATGAAAAAGAAAAGATTTGGCAATTGATTAAAAAAGAGAAATGATTTTTTAAAAGGCCATTCCGTAACCGGCTTTAACAATAATACTGTTGGCTGTGGCATCATTTGAAGAGGGGAACATTCCATATTCAACAGAAATGGGGATGTAAGATCCTCCTCCGAAATTGTAGTTAAAACCTGCACCGGCCATTATTAAAGCAGTAATGCCAATTTTACCATCATCGATGACTTCAGCTTTTTTTGACATCGGCATAAGGGTGGAACCACCCACTCCAAGCCAAGCTTG
>CAYMLA010000629.1:0-1418 GCA_964390785.1 uncultured Bdellovibrionales bacterium
TTTCGTAGAATCTGTAAAATAAAGAACTTTCGATCTATTTTTGCTAAACACTTCTTAAATTCGACTGTTGGGGCAATCCATAATTGAGAAATCAGATTTTGGAGGGTAAAAATGACGACACCAGATATAACTATCAGAAAAGCCTCGCTGTTTAAGATTGTATTTAGCATGTTACAAATTTATTTCAAGCCCAAGATTCAATTTTCTGCTATGGTTATAATACCTTCTAGACACTTTGTGATTTATTTTCAAACATTTTTAAAAAACTACCTTGAAATTGTTTAACCGTCTCTTGATTAGTTTCTCTCCAGCGATTAAATAACTTTGTGTAATTCCTTCCAAAGAGAGTTTTGAACTCACTATCCTTGAGCCACCTCTTTGCAGTAGATAAATCGCCACTTGAATGATTTTGAAAAACTGTTTGTTTTGAAAAGTTCAAATCATTATTTTCAATCCAAAAGTGATCATCGTCTTTTAGACTTTGTACGAAATTGTAAAATACTACCTCAGGAGGTCGCTCTTCTGGTAAAAATATTGTTCTTGGTGGGAGTTTTTTACCTTTGTACTTTTTTCTGCAATCTCCGTCTAATACAAAATAAACATCTTTAAATATTGGATGTTTCGATTCAGCCATTTTTGATAAATACCCTTCACCAAATGGACCCGCTTTAATGCTTAGATTATTTTTGTAATCTGTTCTATTAAACAGATTTTTGCACCATAATTCAGCTTCTTTATCCTCACAAATAATTTGTGTTTTTCGCACCTTGTCTTCTTGCCCAGTTTGAACTTTAATTTTATTTATCAAGAATTTAATAGTAGGATTTAATTTGTTTATTATGGTCTGATTTTTTAATTCAAGAAAATTAATTTTCGTATCTTCCCCCACAATCCCTGAAAGATGCTCTAATATCTCCAACGAGTGGGTAGTAAAAACAACCTGTACGTTATTATCTCTAGAAAATTTATATAACTCCTCAATCAAATGAATTTGTGAACCAGCGTATAGTGTTGCATCAATCTCATCAACCAATAACAAACCCCCTAGGTAATTAGCCCCTTGTTCCTGTTTTAATCTTTTGAAAGAAATCATTGCCGATATGATTTGTCCTATATTATCTTGACCTGCTGAATTCCCTAAATGACTGTAATTCAGTGTCTTCATTGCCAAAATATCTTTGTTAGTTGACTTGATTCCCTCGGAAGAAATCTCTTTGTCTAATAGAATTAATATTTTTTTTGCTAGCGTTGAAAATGTGTTTATTTCGTCTTGCCTTAACTGAATCTCTTTTTGAGAAATATTTTTTTCTGTAGCCAGTGGAATTAATCTTTTAAGCCCTAAATAAATTACAGGGAAATCTAATGCAGTTCCTCGCCCATCAAAGTCAACTCGGTATCTCTTTTCTGTTTTTTCATAT
>CAYMLA010000629.1:1428-1651 GCA_964390785.1 uncultured Bdellovibrionales bacterium
TTCATATCGAGTATTCATTACTTTTTCTTCCTCTATTCCATCTTCCGCTTCTTTATAAAACAAGGTGACAGTATATTTATTAGAATAATCGTTATCCTCACAAAAGCGGAAGATTTCAGAATATTTAGATTGAAAAGATTTTCCAGTTATAGTTTTATTGCTTTGCTTAAAATCACATGCCTGAGCCACCCAACCCAGTAGAGAAGATTTTCCAGTCCCATTT
>CAYMLA010000630.1:0-1645 GCA_964390785.1 uncultured Bdellovibrionales bacterium
TTGCGTAATGATAAATTTGCTTAAAAAAACGAGATTTGGGAGTCTTATAGTATACTCTATAGGCCTAAGGGCGTTAAAGAGGCCGCTGAATCAAAAAAGACTACACAAGAACTACACAAGAAAAACCACACAAGAACTACACAAGAAATTGATATGGGGGCTACACAAGAAGTTCTTGATCTTATAAAAGACAATCCAAAAATTACTCAAACAGAGATGTCACAAAAATTGAAACTGACATTAGAGGGTGTGAAATATCACATCAAAAAGCTTAAGGCAGCCAAGAAGATTAAGCATGTTGGAGCTACAAAAAAAGGTCATTGGGAGGTTATTCCAGATGAAGAAAAATAAAATCGAAGAAATATTTCAAATCAAAATCTCCCTTATGGACTCCGATCCCCTCATCTGGCGCAGGGTTCTTGTTCCCTCAAATTTCACACTCAAGAAGCTCCACGATATCATTCAAATCGTCATGGGTTGGCAAAAGAGCCACCTTCACCAGTTCTTGGTTGGTGAGGCCATTTATTCGGAAAATGAACCCGAGTTTGAAGATGAACCGGAAGTAAGGCCAACCACGGCTAAATTATCGAAGATTTTTGGCGAGACTAAGCAATTCATTTACGAGTACGACTTCGGGGATGGATGGCGGCACGAAGTGGCCCTAGAAAAGGCCCTAAAGGCCGACGATTCGTTTAATTACCCAATATGTATTGGTGTGGGGAGAATGCTTGCCCTCCGGAAGATTGCGGCGGTGTAGGTGGCTTTTATAGCATGATGGAGCAAATGGATAATCCGGACGATGAAGAGCATGATTCTACCAAAATGTGGTTTGGTGGTTTTTTTGATCCCCATTGTTTTGATCCGAACAGAATCAACAGAGATATGCTCTGGGCAAAAAGATGGTGATTCCTATAAACCCACTTTATAGAATGAGCACTCTTGATAAATTCCCTGTAATTCCCGCTAGTTATCGCGATTTTACCATTAAAAACTACCCTGATAAAAACTCATGTTTGCAGGTAGCAGTTATTGTTGGAAAAATGCCCCCATCAGTGAGGCCGTAATCACTCACCCCAATATTAATTCAAGCTTTCTGCATCACATCAAAATAAGGGCAACTAGCGCAAGTTTCATAAAAACATGACGCCTATTGAAGGATCTATCTGATATTATTGGCTTCTTTAAGTAATCGAGTGTAGCCACTGGACATAACGCAGTATTTAAGGCTACAATAAATCAATTAAATACTTGTAAATAAATATTAATTTAGCGTATACTAGTTAAATATATTAACAATATAGCCACTGGATGTCTAAATGGCTTTTTTAGATTATCGCACCTCAAGGGGTGTCAAATATTGGTCTATCGTTGAATCGCGAAGAGTTAATGGAAAACCTAAGAATTTCATTCTTGAATATCTTGGTACAGCCGAAACTTTATTTCAAAAAATCAACAGCAATAATGAGGTTACTGTTAAACCTGAAATCATCCAAAATTATAACTAGGTACCAAGACTAAGGGCTAGCTAGCGATGCGTAACAAGCATTTAAAGGCTTTAATTTCTTGATTTTTATAATTTAACATAGTTATAATTATAGACTATGTCATATAATTACGAGCAGAAGATAAACGGCAAGATTTATGT
>CAYMLA010000631.1:0-1639 GCA_964390785.1 uncultured Bdellovibrionales bacterium
TGAGACAAAATTGCTCTGAAACAGCGGAGGTCAATGTGCGCAGTTGTTTAAATAGATTTAAGCCAGCCCTCTACGGCATAGAGCGGGATATTTTGAATCTGTATTTTTTGCTTATGGCTGGTTACCAGGCTTTCTTGTGAAAACCACTGACAAGAAAATTTAATGGCCTGTTTACAGTTTTTTTCAGCAGCAAAAACCAACAAAGACCGCAGCCTCCCCCCTCGACTAGCTTTGACTTCAATAGGTAAGACCTTCGATTTACTTTCAATAACAAAATCCAGTTCGGCCTTTTGTGTGGATTTATCACGCAGCCAATAGAAGAGCTCTGGAGGTTCATAGCCCTGATGACGATATGCCAGATGCTGAGCAATAAACTGTTCGGCTAACAAACCTTTAGTCCCAAAAGATTCCTCAAATACTTTTTCAATTTCACGCCAAGATACACGATGTAAAAAATTAAGCAGTCCGATATCTAAAAAAAACATTTTTTGAATCGAATAATCGACGGTAGCCCTAAGCGGCACTCCACCAGCTTCACAATGATAGGTCGGCAACAACAAATGAGCCAAAAGCATTAAATTTACAATTTTTTTAATCTCAACACTGCGAGATTCCCGATCTAAATGCTGATAAATTATTTTTTTACCCAGGTGATAAGGCAATTGCTCAAATATCTTATTTGTTCTGTCTAAATTTAAGCGCTTATAATATTTAGGAAAGTCGTTTTGGTAGGTCAGCGCCAAATCCCGATGGACAGCACTCACTTCAAGTAGTGACTGTGATTCACTGTAAGTCAAAACAGCTCTTGGCATACCTCCGACAAAGAAATATTTTTTTAATTCTTCAATCAAGCCCTCATGTGAAAATTCCTCAATCTGATTGTTTAAAATTTGCTGCACATACGAGGTTCGCCCTTGTGCCAAAAGAAATTCACAAAAAGTCATCGGTCCCAAATAATAGAAGCTAACTCGACCCACCGGAAAAGCTATCTCGGTTTGCCCCAAAACAAGCTCCAACAATGAACCGGCACATATAATCACTTTGTCTGGAACGAGTTCATAAAAATACCGAAGAGCCTCAATCGCTTTAGGTTGAGCTTGAATTTCATCAAAAAAAAGAAGAGAACCCTCACTAAGCCTCTTATTGGTAAGGCTTTCGATTTCAGAAATAACCTGCGTTATAACCAAATTTTCTTTTTGAAGTGTTTTTAATTTAGTTAATTCTAAATTCACTTCGACAAGATCAAGACCCTGTTGGGTTGCAAAAAGACGTACCAATGTTGATTTACCAACCTGTCGTCCTCCACGAAGTATCAAGGGCTTGCGGTTTTTGGATTTAAACCAAGAAAGAAGTTGATTTTCCGCAAATCTCTTCATTTATCTCCCCCCCACTTGTAATCTTATATCTATCGCAAACAAAGCGGACTTGCCTAGCTTGAGATGCAAATCCGAACAAAAGCTATGCACCAAGAAAAAACACCCAAAACCCTATTATCCCTATATTAACCCATATTTTAATTATTATCAATGACTAAAATGGGGGCAAATTAGTCAGTCTTGCACATAAGGCCTTTCGTTGTACCAGCTCCGTTGTACCAGAACCTTTTTAACATAGAAGGACTCAATATGGTTGTTCGATT
>CAYMLA010000632.1:0-1635 GCA_964390785.1 uncultured Bdellovibrionales bacterium
GCACATACGCGTCAACTTAACTTGGGTTTCTTTTTGTTTATTAAGGACTTAGCTTTTTTAATTCTTTTTAGAATAAAAGTGTTTTTATCCTCAATTAACCATTCCATTTCTTCTCCTTTTTCAATTTGACCTGCTTCTGCAATTGCAGCTGGAAAGTTTATGTAAAACGATTTAGTTTTTCCTCGGTCTACCTTTTGTATTTTTACTTTATATCCCATTTTTTTGTTTATATTTAATAGTATATATACTATTATAAAACTAAACTTTTTTATTATGAATTACAAAAAAAACTAAATCAAATTTTGATTTTTTAGAGTCTCTTCAAATTATTGGATTAGCAAATAATGAAATAAGGTCTATCGCATTTGAATGTGGCTTCATGAAACGCGTATCCAAGAAAATTGATGCACCATACTTTTTATCAAATGTCTGCATAAATTCATCAAAAGGAGCATCAAGTTATAATGATCTTGCAGCACGGTATTATTCTCTATATGATACATCCGCAAGCAAACAGGCATTTTGGAAAAAGGTTAATGATCCTTGTGTTATGTTTTTTCAAACTATTCTTGCACGAATTATCAAGTTAAAAATTTCTGATAACGAAATTTCAAAAATCAAGGTACATGGAAACTATAAAAGAATACTCGTCCAAGATAGTACCATAATTAAATTGCCCCTCAAGTTGTTCAGCGAATTTTCCGGTGCTTCAAATCAGCATTCATCTGTTTGTAATGCAAGAATACAGGGAGTATATGATCTGCTTTCTGGATGTTTTGTTTCGTTTTCAATAGACCCTTTTCGTAAAAATGATCTTTTAGCAGCTTCTGAAATTGAACTTCAGGAAGATGATCTAGTTTTAAGAGACAGGGGATATTATTTAAATGATGAAATAGAGCGTCATTTAGAAAATGGAGCTGACTGTATTTACAGGTACAAACACAAAACAATTTTTATAGACCCAATTTCAGGAGATCCAATTAACTTGCTTGAAAAACTGGAGAAAAACAAAAAGCTCGATATTGAAGTAATATTAAATAATTCAAGCAAAACAAAAGTAAGGCTTGTTGCTATTCCTGTTAGCGAAGAAGTTGGAAATCGAAGGAGAATGAAAGCAAAAAAAGACACAAGAAAGAATATGTCATACGAAGCATTAAAACTGATGTCATGGACTATCTTTATTACAACTATTCCAGCAGACAAAGCTGATTTTAAAAAGCTGTTTGATATTTACAGATTGAGATGGAGAATTGAAATAATATTTAAGGTTTGGAAATCTAACATGAACTTTGAAAAGATCCATAATGTGTCAAAGAATCAATTACAAGTAATTCTATTATCAAGATTTATTATGATTGTAGTATGCATGCACATAATATATTACCCATATTATTTAAAAATACGGGAAGAATACGATAAATATTTGAGTATGATGAAACTGGTAAATTATTTAATGTTAAACCCTGAAATGTTTAATAAAATATTATTGTCAATTCAACTAGGCGCTGAATATGACAAATCCATCATACTACCTTTAATAAAGTACTGTACCTATGATCAAAGAAAGAGACTGAATTATAGTCAGTTATTCGAAATGGCGTTCTTAAGTTGACGCGTATGTGCAGCGCAGCGAAA
>CAYMLA010000633.1:0-1634 GCA_964390785.1 uncultured Bdellovibrionales bacterium
TTGTAAAAGATAAACACATTAGATTTAATTATAGTATTTATTGACAGTTGTAATGTTGGCGCATCCACACAGGGTTGATTTTTAAAGAAGACAGTGTGAAAATAGGGTTGATTTTTAATGATCTTATTTGAGGCAAAGAATTTTGATAGACCGAAGTGCTTAAAATTACTTAAAAAACTGGATAAATAGCAGCAATAAGATTTTTCCAGAAACATGATTTGTAAGGAAATTGAACTTTTGACCAAACAAAAAATCACAGATGAATGCGTGATTTTTCTGGATAAGATTCAAGCGCCTGTTTTGAAGTAAACTTTTGCTGATAAGTTGCTAGAGGAGGGATTCAATAATTTTAGCGGTTCCCCAACTAAAAGGCCACTCTGACCGATAAAGTCTTGTGCGAAAGGGCAATGTTGTTTTGGGGTCATAGATTTCTGCTATATGTCCATCACGTAAAGCAAGTTGCTGAATGAAGAAAAGGATATCTTCTGCCATTTTCGAATCATTCATTTGTTGGGCAACTTTTGCGGATAAACCCATTAACCAGCTCCAAAGCATTCTGCCATGGTAATTCTTTAATCCAACAAGTTGAGTCGTCCAACTCACTTGGTCTAACGAATAATTGGTTAAAGAGCAAAGTCCATATGGTGAAGATAAAAACTCCGTTTTTTTAAGATTTGAATAGAGATTCATTAAAACGTCGGCTTCAAAGACTTGCCAATAAATGGCGAAAAGCTGACTATCTAAAGAAAACTGATTAATCTGTGGAGAATTTTTGAATAGTCCTTTCTGGGGATCAAAAAAAGAATCTATGATTTTATCCGTTAACACCTTGTTAGGCACGAGAAGGTCCCAATTTTTTATCTTCAGTTTTGAGTTAACAGCGGCAAACAAAATGTTTAAGTAAGACGTTTGTCCTTTTCTTTGTGCGCTGTCTTGCCAATCAGAATAAGCGTCCTGTTCTATCAAATCATTTTTTAAATAGGGTTTATAGAACTGATAAATCTTTTTAAGTTTACTTTCGTTTTGTTCCCACCAAGAATAATTTTTAGAGTGGTCAACATATTCGATTGCAGAAAGCAGAACCAATAGATTTGAATCAAATGCTTTGGTTTTATGTTCGCCTAAATATTCAGGCTTAAGGTTGCCCCAAAGAGGTAGAGTTAATTTTTTAGAAAACACCCCCAACATCGTGTTACTGACAACGCGATAAAAGGACGGCATGCTATCTAAGACCCGAGGGACTAAATGTTCCGGTTCATTTGAATGAGCGATGAGGTGAGATAAGTGATTTTCAACAACATCCTCACATCCAATTTTAAGCAAGGCAGGGACAGAAAAACAAAAGTCCCTCGTCCATAAACTGCGAAATTGATGTTGGCCGGCACAAAGAAAAGGCCCTTGCTTAAGTTGAATAATATTCTTTTTCAGTGAGTCTTTCATAATGCGGGCTCCAGTTTCGTTTGCAACCTATAGTCTTCAGCTTTAAGCTTTTTTCTTTTAGGTTATTAAAATTTAAATTTATCTGCTGATAATTGACAACTTGTTCAGACAAAAACATATTTTGCGTTTAACAAAATTGTCTTAAAAAAACAAACTTTTCAAGTTAAATAGTGGCTGTTGCGAAATTGCCTTAC
>CAYMLA010000634.1:0-1620 GCA_964390785.1 uncultured Bdellovibrionales bacterium
AGTTTTATTTTCGACATGCTCGATTCGTCAATGCTTAATTTGGCATAGAGATTTTCGGGCATGCCAATGATTGCAATAACTTCGCCTCTTTTTACAAAATCGCCCAACTCTTTGTTCCTGGTATAAACTTTACCGCCAACCACAGCACGCAATTCATTATTTTCTTCTAACACCTTATTCACCTGGCTTTGTGATTTTTGGCTTATCAGTTGCTGTTCGGCCAGTTGCTTCTGATGATTGTAGTTCTCCTGCAACGACAAATAGTTGGCTTTCGAACTTTCATAGGCTAATTGCATATTTTCATACTCAAGCTTTGAAACGCTATTGCTTTCATGCAACTTTTTATAGCGTTCGGCCTGTTGCTTATCTTGGTTCATTTTAATTTCTGCTGCATTCATATTTGCCTCAATTTGCTTTAATGCAGGGGCATTAGGCAAAGTATTGGCTTTTGCAATTTTCAGCAACATTTCGGCACTTTGCGAATTAATATCGTAGGTTTTATTGTCGATTACCGCCAATAACTCATTGGTTTTCACAATGTCCCCTTCCTCAAAATTCAGGCTTATCAAATAACCATCGCTTTGAGCGGTAAGATTGTACAGATTTTCAGGAACTAATACTCCCGATGCAAATACGGTTTCGGTAATATTTTTTCTTACTGGTTTTGTGGTTTCGCCATTTTTACCGCATGAATTAAACAGAAAAAAGCCTGCAAAAATTGGGATTATAAATTTTATTGTTTTCATTTTATGGTATTATTAATGTCAATTTTCGATTCTAAGTATAGTAAATTCGCCAAAGCACTGCTGTAGTTTAAGCGGCTTACAATCATATCATTAAAAGCAATTAGCAATTTATCGGACGGAAGAATATCCATATTGAACTGATTTTTTGCCAGTTGATAGTTCTCCTGCTTGAGTTCATAAATTTGTTTTGCTGTTATAAACTGCGAGAAAGCCTTTTCGTAATCCAACACAAGTTGTTGATTGTTGTTATCATTCTGCAATTTCGTGTGTTCGGTATTCTGTAAGGCAATAGTGCTGTTTATTTTCGATATTTTGGTTTGAGTAAACCTGTTGACATCCGGAAAAGGCAGACTCAGTTTTAACCCAACGTATTGAGAATTTAACCATTGGGCATCCTGGTCAAAAAACATATTGTTGCTGTTTTGCTGCCAGGCATCGTAATATACAACCGATAGGGTGGGCAGTTGCATCAAATGATTGGCTTTCAAATCTGCTTTGGCAATATCAGATTTTAATAGGGATGATTTATAAGTAAGCTGATTGTCAACTTCTAATCCAAGAGTTATGTTTTGATTATAATTAATTGGCTCCTCAATTAGAATGCTGATGTTTTCAGGAATATCGCATAAGATTTTAAGACTAAGATATTGTTGTTGCAATGATGCTTCCAACTGTTTAAGTTTGTCGGCAAGTGACAGTTTATTGATTTTTGCATCATTCAAATCCTGTTGCCTCACAATACCTTCGGAATATTTATTTTCCATATTAATAAGCAAAGTGTCTGCAATAAGTAAGCTTTTCCCGGTAAGTTCAATTTGTTCCTGTAAGGAAACAATGTTGTGATAAGCGGCTGAAATGGATTCAAAGAGTGTTT
>CAYMLA010000635.1:0-1611 GCA_964390785.1 uncultured Bdellovibrionales bacterium
AGCTTCCTCCTCGCGCCTCCGTGCAAACTCAATCGCTTTGGGTATAAAGGCCTTCATTTGGACGGAATACCTCAATGGTATTGATGATTCTTAGAACTCTTTTTCATGCAAATGTATATTTTATAGTAACAACTGTTCTTATTTTGCAGCAGCCACTCGTTATTGACGAGAAAAAGTGCTTGGCATCCAACCAGATACGGTCGTATAGAGTTTATTCCATAGAAGCTCTGCTTTTTGTGGAAGTTTTTCAACATGAATGTTATCAAAAATTAAACGAAGACTTTCTAACAATTGATTTAATTTTTGTGACGCTTGAATAAAGCCCATTTCGTTTTTAATAAATCTTTCTAAAGGCCACATAATAAGAGCGTGATAGATTTTGGATTCTCCTCTTAAATCAGATTCATTGGCATATCGATTTAAATCAAATAATCCGGCACTTAATGGCTCTTCAAAATTAAATCGCTCATAAAACCAATCAAAAACACTCCAAAATTTTTGATCGTTTCGGCGAACACCATAATCATCTACCAAAGATAAAAAACCATTTTTTTCTAAATGAACTCTTTGTAAACGTGAAAGAAAATTTCCCCCATCTTGCTTTGGTACAACAAAAAAGAAATTAGGAAAACTTCCCACAAAACCTTTAACGAAATTCACTGTATCTTCGGTTAAAATTCTTCGATCACTTTCTCCAAAGAGATAATTAATATTGGAGTGAAACACATTGCGAATCATTGAATAAACAAGATCCTTTCCATCAGGATCTGCAAACCGGATATACACTAAATCCAATCGATCAGGAGGAAGACCTAAGACGAATCCTCCGCTCTGATGAGAAAGTTTGCTTAATTCAATTTCAATGTCGATTTGAGAAAAAGAAATGTCACTTTTAACAAGCTCACTCTTTCTACGGTAATTAAAATTTATGTTATCATAACCAAATACAACTTTTCTAGAAAATCGATCTTTTAATAAAAGATCAACAAATTCATTCATCAATTGAGAGCTTTCAAAATCCACTTTGGATGGAATAGACAAACCATGCAATGGGAAATTTTTATTCATAAATTTTGTGATTTCTTCTCCTTGATACCACAATTGACGATAATCCTTTCGCGCAGATGACGGAAGAAATTCAAGAAACTGATCTTCACTTTCTACCCTGAGGTGATCCATAAAAAGACGAGTGGAGGATTGATGAAAAACGTCACCAAAAACATTAAACCCCATAACAAGAAGATAATAAATTCGCTCAAATAAAGAGTAATCTACCACCCAAATTGTTTTAGGCAACCCACCAATTAACCCCTTTAACACACTGGCGCTGTCATGATGACGATAAATCGTCAAAGCCGCATTGTCGTTTTTCCCATCGCCATCCCAAATGTCGTCTATGTCCCAACCCTCAGAATATTTTTTCTTTCTAAATTGCTCCCGTTTTTGGATGTATTTAAGTTCACTGTTGCGAAAATAAGGATAATAATTTTCCAACCATTTTTCTTTATGCCAAACCGGTAAATTCAAAAGTTCAATAACCGAGTCTACGTAGTCTTTATGGTTTACCATGAGATCACTTTCGGGATCTAAAAAAAACACCCAAAAATGATC
>CAYMLA010000636.1:0-1605 GCA_964390785.1 uncultured Bdellovibrionales bacterium
TTACCCTTTGCTAATTATAAAGGCAGGGGGTAATTCTACTCGATGATACTCACATCTTATACATTTAAGCCCATTCGATTGATTCGCACTTGCTTGCCTGACAAATTTGGAACCCCAAGACAATCTGGATTATCACCAAGCAGTCGTGCGACTCTCACTCTTATACCCGATTGCCAACCTGAAGACGCTTTAGCCGAGCTGGAAAGATTTAGTCATATTTGGCTCTTATTTGTTTTTAATCTCAATAATAATAAAACTTATCATGCCAAAGTTCAACCTCCACGATTAGGAGGAGAAAAAGTTGGTGTTTTTGCCTCACGCTCACCCCATCGTTATAATCCCATTGGTTTATCTTTGGTTAAACTCGATAAAATTGAAAAAGACACTCTCTTTCTATCTGGAGTTGATTTGGTCGATAGAACTCCCATATTTGATATTAAGCCTTACTTACCAGAGACAGAAGCTCTTATAGAAGCTAATCATGGATGGCTTAACCGTACAAAATCACAACTTTACAATGTTATCTTTCATCCCGCAGCAGAAGAAGATTTAAAAAGCTTACCCACTCATTATGATAAATCCCATATTCATGATGTGATTCAAGAAGCCCTTTCACAAGATCCTCGCCCTCTCACTGAACGTCCTAATCTTACTGAAGCTTCTTTTCTAGATTCATCAACTGAAAATGCAACAGAACTTAAAGAAGACGAATTGATAAAAGATTATGGCTTTCTCCTTTATGACTTAAATGTTAAATTTCGTTACATGGAAAACCTGCAAATTGAAGTGATTTCAGTTAAACGCAAAATTTAAGCCATCATAAAAAATTATTAGTCAACGATCCTTAAATTGTTTTTTCCGTACATTTCAACAACTTGATGAAAAGCTTTCTCGAGCACTTTTTTTTCAGCGCGATCCGCAGAGAGATAGTATCGATCAATCGCCTGAACATATCGTCCAGAAACACGGCTCACAATAATTGGGACATAAGAAACATCCGAAATGACAACTTCCCCTGAGCGATTACGCTCAACCGTGATATACAAAATGATTGATGTTCGATTACGAAGAGTTTGTCGTCTGACAGATTCATTTTGATTACTAACAAAATTCCCTAATGAATACACCACAAAACCCAATCGACCATCTTTTGTTCTATACTGCTCCCAAGGCTGTAAAACATGGGGGTGATTACCAATAATAGCATCCGCTCCCGCATCAAGAAACTCATAAGCCAAATCTTTTTGCCTAGAATGAGGTTTAATGAAATTTTCATCACCCCAATGAGGAGTCAAAAAGATAAAATCAACACCCTCATTCTTTTTGACATGGTTAAAAATTCCTTTGATCCTATCTTTATTTTGAAAACAGAATAAAACTTGATCATGTCGATCTCGATTTCCATTGGTGTGCTCCGTGCAAGCTATCCAAGCAAAACGAAACCCATTGGATTCAATAATTTCATACCAACGATGAGAGTCATCAAGAATATGCCTTGTCCCTGCATAAAAAAATGGCTGATTTAGCTCTTCAGAATAATACTCAAAAGTTTCTATACTTGAATTTATACCTTCACTTCCTCTATCTAAAGAATGGTTATTGGCT
>CAYMLA010000637.1:0-1601 GCA_964390785.1 uncultured Bdellovibrionales bacterium
TGGCTTCGCTCAAATCTCACTGCGACGTACTTGATGTACGCCTCGTTCGATTTGAGCTCGCGCGCCTCAAATTTGACAATTTTGCAACAGCCACTAACTAAAACAATACTTTATCATAAATTTGTTAAAAGTCTAAAAGTCTAAAAGTCTAAAATTTAAATGTTTTTTTACTTTTTTACAAAAAATAGTAAGGTGTTAATTTTATAATTATGATAGGGGAGCCAATGAGGGGGAGCTTACGACAGCCATTAAATAAGGAAAGACTGTTTTTGTAGTTAAGTCTCGTAGATGGATTTTGATGTTGGTTGTTTTATGCTTATTATTTTAGGTATAGTAACAATCACTTGATCGTTTTTATATTCTTTTGTGATTTTGTTTTCTTGAATCGGTTCATCAAATTTTATTTCTTCTCTAAAAGATTGATAGCTATTCGTTGTTAAGGCCGTGTTTTCTCCTTTAAATGTGTCATTAAACATGCGTTTTCCACTGATGACGGCTTTGTCTTTTTGAATATAAACGTCGACTAAGTCTTTTTCATGAGGGGGAAGATTTGTTATTATTTCATAAGCATGAGGAAAATTGTTTAATTTTGTTCCTCGTGTTTCGAAACGATAAAAGGGGTCTTTCTTCATTCCTTCGTATTTATTAAATTCATTGACTAAGTTTAACCTTTGTTTTTCAAATTCTCTTAAATAGTTTTTTCTTTTAGAGTCAAGAGCTTCTCTAAAAAGACGTGAATTTTTGCTATACTGATCTAAAAATTCACTTTTTTGAGTCATTAGATTTTTTTCATGGATGGTTTTGTTTTTTTCAGCTTGTCCGATAAAGTTTTGGTTTTGTCTATTAATTTGAAATTCGTTTTTTATTTTTCTTTGTGCTAGTTCTTTTTCATAGTGCTGATTGAGTTCATTCATTTTTATTTTATATGTTTCATCTTGTTTTGCAACTTCACTTTCTCCTTTGTGATGAAGGTTTTTAACTTCATCTTGAAATTGTAATCTGAGTTTTTCTTTAGCTAAGAGTTGTCTTCTGTTTGTTCTTTCTAAATCAAGTTGAATTTGTTTTTTTATGTTGTCGATGTCTTTTTGTTTTTTTGTTGAAATTTCAAGTTTTTCAACTTTATATTTATCTGAAAGATTATCAAGTGCATTCGAATATTCAAATCGTTTATTGTTGATTCGTTCTTCACCTTTATCAGCAACATGTTTAAATTTTTCTTTGTTTTGATCTTCAGTTTTTTGGATGAGGTCAGAATAAGTGTTTTTGGTTTGATTATGAATTTTTTTTTGTTTTTCTCTGAGATTAGCTATTTCTAAGTTGAAATCATTTCGTTCTTTCTTTTTGGCTTCTTCAAATTTGTGCTGTATTTCTTTTAGTTGTGTTTGTGTATTTTTTTTGACTTCACTCTGAAGGTTAGTTTGTTTGCCTAAAAATTTTTTCATTCGATCATGTTCATTTTCTACAAGTTTTTCATTTTGTTGTTTAAAGTTTTCAATTGTTTTTTTGTTTTGATTAAGAGTGAATTCTTTTTCGCGAGTTAAGTTTTCTTTTTGTTTTTCGTAAGCTCTTCTTCTATTGTAGTATTGTTTATGATGATTTTC
>CAYMLA010000638.1:0-1600 GCA_964390785.1 uncultured Bdellovibrionales bacterium
AGACCGATGGCTGAAGACTTTGCCGTTTGAAACAATAAACATTGCGTAATGATATATTTGCTTAAAAAAACAAGATCTGAGAGTCTTATAGTATAATTAGCGGAGATTATCAGTTATTTTTGACTTGGGCAGTTGGAATTGAGTGTATCTGCATGGCGTGAATGTTGATTTGGCCTCTATTCCCAGTCGAAAATTGACCTTTTGTTAAATCTTCGTGAACTCAATTTACAAACTCAGTGTGACGAATTAAAATTTGGGCGATTTTTTAACTCTCTGCCTAAATAGTGATTTGGCCATTGATAAAAGAGTTCAAGTTGTGGTTTTATGAGTGTGCGCATTTTTTGTTTCCTTGTTTGACCGAGGTTGTTGTTGTTAAAATGTTGGCTGTTTTGTGGCAGCCACTAAATAATTCAACGAAGGAGTTTTGTTGTGCTATCTAAAATAATAAGTTTATTAGCTGATGATGCTGAGTTGCTTTTAACTCACGAATCAAAAACAATTGATAAAAACACACTCCACCTTCCGGGATCAGATTTTGTTGATCGTGTTTGGCTGAGCAGTGACCGAAATCTCAAAGTTTTAAGAAGTCTTAAAACTCTTTATAACAGCGGTCGCTTATCTCAAACGGGTTTTCTTTCTATCCTCCCTGTTGATCAAGGCATTGAACATTCTGCTGGAGCCTCTTTTGCTCCAAATCCAATTTATTTTGATCCTGAAAACATTGTAAAACTTGGAATTGAAGGAGGGTGTAATGCTGTAGCTTCGACTTTTGGTGTGCTTTCTTCTGTCGCTCGAAAATATGCCCACAAAATCCCTTTTATTGTAAAAATTAATCATAATGAGCTATTGTCTCTTCCACAAGTGCCAGATCAAGTGCTCTTTGGTACAGTTGAACAAGCATGGAATATGGGAGCAGTTGCAATAGGAGCAACCATTTACTTTGGATCTGCAGAGTCTCGTCGACAAATTCAAGAAGTGAGTCAAGCGTTCAGTTATGCCCACGAGCTGGGCATGGCGACCATTCTTTGGTGCTACACAAGAAATGATTCTTTTATAAAAGAGGGCATCGATTATCATGCTTCTGCCGACTTAACAGGACAAGCTAATCATCTTGGTGTTACGATTGACGCTGATATTATCAAACAGAAACTTCCCATCAATAATGGGGGATACACGGCCATTTCCTTTGGAAAAACACATGACAAAGTTTATTCTGAATTATCATCAAATCATCCAATCGATCTTTGTCGTTATCAGGTTGCGAACTGTTATATGGGACGAAGAGGATTAATTAACTCTGGCGGCCCTTCGTCAGGAAAAGATGATTTGGCTGAAGCTGTAAAAACAGCGGTTATTAACAAACGAGCTGGTGGATCTGGACTTATTTCTGGACGAAAAGCATTTCAGCGTCCAATGAAAGAGGGTATTAATTTACTTAATGCCATCCAAGATGTTTATCTTTGCAAAGAAATTACTTATGCCTAAGGGGACACGCTTGATCGGCCAAATTCTTTATCTTCCTTGGAATGTTTTTTTAAAAGAACTCTGGGGCACTAACTGTAATAGTTGATTTATAAAGAACGTTTTTGATGTGTCTACT
>CAYMLA010000639.1:0-1597 GCA_964390785.1 uncultured Bdellovibrionales bacterium
TGCTAAAAGGGTATTTCTCAAAAAATTCCAAATAAAGATAAAAAAAATAGTGATCTAAAGAAAAATGATTTAAACAATATTGCAAAAATTGCTCATTTTGGTGGTCTCCATTATTCGTATTCGCTTGCGGCATGAATTTTTGTGAAAGACACCACAGGCGGCTTGACTATTAATTGGAGATAGACAGGGTTTCTTCTACCCAAGAGCTGCCAACAGATAATGCAAAGAAAATACATATCCATCTGGTCGCTTCATCTTGATGTTGGGTTGCGATACAATTTGTACAAAGGGAATTTGAAAAAAGCGACTGTAGTAAAGTCCGCTTGTAGACAATTTAGTTGAGCTAATCTTAGCTTCTAGTAACAAATAAGGATTAGAATCTAACGTAATCAAAAAATCAACTTCTCGTTTATTTTGATCTCTTAAATAAAACAAATCATAAGAGCCTAAGGCATTGTCTGTTAAAAAAGTAGTCCAAGTCTTAAGTGCAAGTGCGATGGCGTTTTCATGACGAGCCTCCGGTGACAATGCAACCGAATGATAATAAAAATAAAACTTCTTTTCCTTTTTAACAGACCTGGTAATTTTCTTTGAATAAGGGGGGACTTCAAATGTTATAAATAGCTTTGTTAGTGTATTAACATATCTCTTAACGGTTTCATGTGAAACCCCTAGATCCTCCCTCAAAGAATTGTATGACAAGGGCGACATTAATCTTTGCGGCAACAATTCCAATAGTGTTCTCATAGTATCAATAGATTCAAGCTTAGTTAAATCTCTTAAATCTTCTTCTGTAACCCTAATCTTATATTGCTCCCACCATCTCTTTGATTTAGCTTTCGAAGATGCTAAAAATGGTTCAGGAAAACCACTCAACTCTAACCAGTCATTCATTAAGTCATGCTTAATAGGTTTAAGGTCAAGCCACTGCTGTGGATGAAGTTGAGTTGACCACTTAAGTTGAGAAATTTCTCCTGGCGTTAGTGGAAACATATGATAAAGATCATAACGACCGGCGAGCGAGTCACCCCCTCGTTGATAGTGGTCAAGACGTCCACTGCCTGTAACAATGAATTTAAAATCACTTTTATAAGTGTCAAATACATCCTTAAGGTAGTTTTTCCACTTTGCTTTTTTATGAATCTCATCAAAGGCAATCGGTTGTCGGCTTTCAGATGCGAGATTCGAAAAAAAATATTGATCTTGCAAGACCGCCTTCTTCACTTTGACTGAATCCCAATTAAAATAATGGTCTAAAGGTACTTTATTGTTTGCTAACCACGCTTTAACCGCCGTTGTTTTTCCGCATTGGCGTGGGCCAGTGAAAAAACTCATGTGCTCTGGAAAAATCGGATGATTTAAGGAATGTTGAATATAGAATCTTTTAAGAATATTGCTCATGCCATTAGTATCTAATTAAGCGCTCAATTTGTCAACCGTAAATTTCACTATCACCTTAAAAATACGGCCGTAATTTTAACCATATACTTAAATTTACGAGATTATAAGAAATTTACCTGGATTTAAAAAAATCCAGCATAGGCATAGAGCGGACTTCGTCCGCAGCCTACAGATTTCAGTCTTCAGTTCTCAGCTT
>CAYMLA010000640.1:0-889 GCA_964390785.1 uncultured Bdellovibrionales bacterium
TCTCCATAACTGTCAATTTCTTCCTCAGAAAGAGGTTCTTCTGAAGCAAGCTCCCCGACAAGTTTTCCAAGAGCGGAAAATTTGTCATCAGTGGAAATGGCTGTGACACCAGCCCCTTTTTCCGCTTTTTGTATTAAAGATTCATAGAGCTTTACTGCATCCTGTAGTTTGGAATTCTCAGGCCCGAGACTTGACCTATAATTTTTAATAGCATATTCAAAGCCGCCAAGCATTTGTTTAACTGTCGCGTCCATATCAGACCTCCTCAAATATTTTCTTAAGTTCTTTTAACTGTGCATCAGTAAAAACCATGCGGTTTCTGTAGGGGCCGTAAGAAACGAGTTTCTCCCACGAGGCCTCGGGGTCTGCTTCTTTAAACAGTCGCCAGTATTCATTGAGATTTCTCATTGATTTTTTACGTCCTTCTGAATCAGCAGGGTCAGTGGCCAGATGAAAAACAGCTTTCATAATCTGCGCAACAGTCATTATAGCTTTATTCTCCTGCTGTTCAAGAGGATGGGTCTGTTTTTCAACTTCTTCAAGCTTCTGAAAAACCTCTTGATGAGTGTTTGCGCTTTCAACAGCCTGCAGCCTCAATTCGTCAGCCTGAACCTTTTTCTGAGACCCCAGTTTTTCATACAATTTCAAACGATTTTGATAACGGTCTTTTATTTCAGCTTTACCAGTAGATACCATATTATCATTTTGCTGTACATATCTCTTAAAAGCTGCTGGAGACCCAGTTTCATCCAAAACCCTTAAATAATGCCGGCAGTCTTCCATAAGATTTTTATGAAGATATGGTTTCTTATTAAACCGTTCTATCTGTACTTCAAAATACCGTTTTTGCTTCTGAAAAGAATCACTCATGCCTTCCTCCTTTGTATTA
>CAYMLA010000640.1:899-1596 GCA_964390785.1 uncultured Bdellovibrionales bacterium
ATTATTTTTTTCTAGGAACTTAGTCGCTAGTTTGATTAATTTCGCCACTAAATTGCATAATTTGTGTATCACAACCTATGTCCCAAGAAAATTGAAAAAAAATGCTACTAATATCCGCTTTAGAAAAATATTTGGTTTAATTGCACCAAAAAATCAAAAAACCAATAAATATCAGCCTAAAGAAAGAAAATAGCATATTTACATGCTAAAAATATTATCAGTCAATTGCAAGCAGAAATTACTGTCTTTCAATATAGTATTGTTGTCCGCTTTCATCAAGGGAATAAACGGATAAAGCGCGAAGATTTTCCACAGCGAGAATGATATCCGGCTGCATTTTCCACTTTTTAATCAATTCATAGCTGAAATGGATGCGCGAATTTTTGATAGTTATTAGTTGTTAGTTATTAGTTGATAGTGTCTAAAAACTATAAACTATAAACTAAAAACTATCAATCACTTCCACAAAAAGACCTGCGGCCATTGATTAAGACTAACCACAGAAAATTTACAACGAAAAAGGTTTTGCAATTTAAGTTAAATTTTTTGGGACATTAGTGAAAAAATACTTAAAAATATTGTAAAAAATCAAAAAATACAACAGCGTATATTTTTGTTTGCTGTGAATACTTTTTGTAATGGATTTGCAAAATATTGCAAAAAAGAGGGAGGAAACGCTTTGGTGGGCAGGGAGGGA
>CAYMLA010000641.1:0-1591 GCA_964390785.1 uncultured Bdellovibrionales bacterium
TAAAATTCTGTTTTTGTAGCAATAATTGAGATATACCACTTTATGGTTGTTTTGAGGGCATAAATTGACGAAAGAAGTCCTTGCAGGTACTTCCTGGCAGTCAGTGATTGAAATCTGTGCTTCCCTGTTGTCACATCACGCCTGTACGTAGATTGTTTTATTGCCAGATAGTTTGCCGCTGTTTTGAAATGGTAATAGACCGATTGCAAACATTGATGTTCAATTCAGATTAAGATTTTGTAAATTTGTAATAGCTAAAAATTAACAAGATTGAATAATGCCAAAGATATTTGAATATTTAGGAATTCTGATTATCTCCTACTCGAATGAGCACGAACCGATTCATGTTCATGCAAAAAAAGGAGAGTTTGAAAGTAATGCGGAATTCTATATTTTGAATGAATTTAAACAATACGAGTTGAGCGAGTTAACTAAAAATATAACGCTATGGATAAAATGACTACAAAAATTGACCAAAAAATTTTTATTGCATTGCTTTTCCTTCAAATGTTTGGGACTTTCATGCCCCTGGTCGTATTGCCTGAAGTAACATTCCAGAATGGGAATATTCTTACACCATCACTGGAGGGTCAATACATTATTAAAAATGTAATGATTATTTCGGCTGCGTTAGTGCTTGGTGGGAAATACTATAAAGTAAAAGAAAAAAAGACTTTATGACACAAAATAGTAATATAAAAGAAATCAAATCAATTAGCCTGATCTTCCCCCATCAGTTATTTGAAAAAAACCCTTGTATTGGTAAGCAAAGAATAATTTACATTGTTGAAGAATATTTGTATTTCAGACAATATAAACTTCATAAACAAAAAATAGCTTTTCACAGGGCTACAATGAAGTTTTACGAGAACTTTTTGCGCAACAGAGGCTATGAGGTGATTTACATAGATTCTTTGAGCGACTTAAGCGATATCAGAAATTTAATACCCTATTTGGCAAAGCAAGATATTAATGAAATTTATTTTTGCGATGTAAGTGACGACTGGCTGGAAAAGCGAATAAAAAAACAATGCAAATCCTTAAACATTAATATCCACGAATTTGAATCTCCGCTTTTCGTTAATGCAAGAATAAATATATACGCTTATTTTAAGGAAAAGAAGCGCTTATATCAAACCGATTTTTATAAGCACCAGCGAAAAACCAGAAACATATTAGTAAATAACAATCAAAAACCGATTGGCGGAAAATGGACTTTTGATGATGAGAATCGGTTGAAATATCCCAAAGATAAAACACCACCTAAAGTTGATTTTGTAAAACCAAATGCTTTTTATTTAGAAGCTATAGCCTACACTCAAAAATATTTTTCTGAAAATTACGCTAAGTTGGATGCTGATTTTATTTATCCAACCACATTTGCCGAAAGTAAAACCTGGTTGCAGAATTTTTTCAAAACACGATTTTCGGAATTTGGCGCCTATGAAGATGCCATTGTTTTAAATGAAAACATTTTACACCACAGTGTTTTAACTCCTATGCTAAATGTGGGATTGATTACACCTCAGTATATTGTTGATGAAGCCTTGCAGTATGCCGGAAATCACGAAATTCCATTAAATTCTTTAGA
>CAYMLA010000642.1:0-1589 GCA_964390785.1 uncultured Bdellovibrionales bacterium
GCTGTTGGTTCGGCTTTTGGATTGGGGAATTTGTGGCGTTTTCCTTACGTTGTTGGTGAAAATGGAGGTGGAGCATTTATATTGATTTATCTATTATTGGCTTTAACAATAGGTGTTTCTTTTTTTATTGCTGAATTGATGCTGGGTCAACACAGTCGACAGAGTATTGTTGGAGCGATGGCGAGTCTTTCTCATACTAAAAAATCAGTTCCTATAAAACGTTTGAATTTTTTAAATTTTTTTTATGAGCGTTCTTTTCCCGTTTGGATAGGTCGAATGGCCGTAGCTATTTGTTTGGTTGTTCTTTCTTATTATGCTGTGATTAGTGGGTGGGTTCTTCATTTTTTTATGCAGTTTGGAGTTGGAATTTTTCGATCCGATTATTTTGATCCGAGTCAATCTTTGAATGTTTTAATGAATAATGGGTGGCTTCAAATTTCTTTGGCCAGTGTTCATTTGCTGATTTGTATTGTTGTTGTTATTAAAGGTTTACAAGAAGGGCTTGAACGCTGGGCTCAAATTATCATTCCTGTTTTTGCAGTATTATTGATTTTTTTAGTTTTTAAATCTTTGTCTTTACCGACGAGCACAAAAGCATTGCGATTTTTATTTTATCCTGATTTTTCATCGTTAACGGGTTCATCGATTATTCATGCTTTGGGTCATGTGTTTTTTACTTTGAGTGTTGGCTTTGGAACAGTTGTTACTTTTGGAAGTTATTTAAAAAAGGAACAGCATATTCCAACAGCGAGTTTAGCCGTAACTTCTTTAGATATTGTAATTTCGTTACTTGCAGCACTTCTTATTTTCCCTATTGTTATGGCATCAGATGAAATTTTAGCTAGTCCAGCTTTATTGTTTGAAACTGTTCCTATGTTTATTTATAAAATGGATTCAAGTCTATTTTTTGGAATGACTTTTTTTCTTTGCCTCTATTTGGCCTCATTAGCGGCAAGCATTGCTTTGCTTGAGTCTGTTGTTGCTAATTTCATTGATCGTCAATCAATGAAAAGGACCACGGCAGTGTGGATTGCTGGAGGAATCGTTTTAATTATTAGCTTGGCACCCGCATTGTCAACTTCTGTTTTACAAGGTTTTACATTTTTAGAAATGAATTTGCTTATGGCTTTTGATACAGCCTTGATTAATTGGGCTTTGCCTTTAACGGCTGTTGGAATTGCCATTTGTGTTGCTTATTTTTTAACGGATCAAGTGAAACGTTCTTATTTTATGAGCGAGAAGACATTACCTTCTGAAAAACTTTATAATGATTGGAAGTTTACATTAAAATGGCTTGCTCCTATTATTATTGTTTTTGCTTTGATTCTTCGAGTTTTTAGCTCGTAGCCGTTGCAAAAACAGCCAACTGCAAAAACAGCCAATGGAGTTCGAATTATGAATAATGTTGATGTTAAAAATCACCAAGAGAGTGTTAAAGATTTTTGTGAGAAAAGAGATTGGGACCAATTTCATGGAGCTAAGGATTTGGCTATTGGAGTAAGTACTGAAGCTGGCGAGTTATTGGATCAGTTTCGTTTTTTGACTGAGGATCAAGTGGATCAATTGATGCGTGATGAATCCTTTCGAGT
>CAYMLA010000643.1:0-1588 GCA_964390785.1 uncultured Bdellovibrionales bacterium
TTCTTGAACTTTTAATCTTAGTTTTACTTTTGTTGAGTATTCTTTTTGGCGTTTTAGAACGGAGACATTAACTACGATTTCAAATACATCTTGATTTAGCTGAACAAGTTTTAACATTTCAGCCGATTGAGTGAGGTGGTCTTTTTTTACTTTTTCAAATATATTTTTTACTTCGTTTTTTTGCGAACGCCAAAATGACAATGACATCAGATCACTGGCTTTTTCCATGTTTTGCTGAAAACTCACTCGATCATAATTATAGGCAAGCATAATAAACCGGCGAGCAAAGGCTTTTATCTCTATAATCTTATGATCAGGGGTTTGATTTTCCACTACATAAGCTTCACCGGTGGGTTTTAATCCAATCAACACGATTTCAAAATCATTTCTAAGAGCCAACACGGAGGCAACGCTTGCCCAAATGATTAACACGATAATAAATCCAATGATTAAAATCTGCTTTTGATAAAAAATAAAAAACAACTTCATAGATTTTCCTTCTTACTGTTTGGATTATCGATCCGATTTATTTGAATTCGATTTTGATTTGCACTTGATTTATTGTTTGAACCATTGGTTTTTAGATTCATTTGTTTGAGAGAATTTTGATGAGGATTGTTTCTGTTGCTATCATTATTGTTAATGGAGTGCAGATTTTGATTGTTTCCTTGAGCGACTGAGCCTTGATGAGATTGAATTTGATGTTTGTTTCTAATTGAAGCATTGCTTGAAGCCTTACTTGAGACCCCATTGTGATTTGTTGGATTAATTTTTTTAGTTTCTATTATAGAATTTGTCGATTTAACATTAGAGCTTAATTTGCTTTTAACTTGATAGGATGAGTTTTGTGTCGATGAATATTGTACTGATAATTTTTTTCCTTTGGCAAAATTTCTATTTTTAAAAGCCTGTTGATTGGTGTAAGATCCAGTTTTTCTTTGACCTTCATGAGCAGTTGATTTTTTATTGGGAGTATTTTCTTTGTTTCTTTTTTGGAAATTAAATCCATCCTCAAAACGCGCTTCGGGCAACTTTTGATTTGCTTTTGTAAACATTCCATTGTTATTGCCATTATAATTGCCGCTATTGCTGTCCTTATTGTTATTATCATCATTATTGTAACGATCAGCTCCCCATTTTCTTGTTAAACAAGAAATAGCGGCTTTTGGCGGACTAAATGCAGCAAATTTTAATCCTTTTTCTAACCCAGGAATAATTTTACTACAGCCCAGTTGAGCACTTTTTTTTAATCCATGGCCAAAGTTTTTTGTTTTTTTAATGTGGTCTTCTCCACCCATAAGCCTATAGGTTGATACTGCACCACCGGCTGTAGCTCCTGCAAAGTGAACTGAATTTCTGCCAAACCGAGAAACATCTTTTAAAGCTCTACCGACTGCCATCAAAGGAGGATTTTTTAACATTTTAAAGCTAACAAGAATTGGAGCTAACGCCTTAACAATGTTTCCCATTATTAACACAACATTATTTGCCCAAGCATTATCGCTTACGGCAATAGATTTAACCGCAAGATTAACGCCGTACCAAGCCACTGGCCATAAACAAGTCACCAATAAGGCAACAAAAAAAA
>CAYMLA010000644.1:0-1582 GCA_964390785.1 uncultured Bdellovibrionales bacterium
GAATGGTAGCCAATATAAATGACAGCATTAAAGCTTGTATCCAGTGCATCCATCATAAGGTAAGGGTGGCCAGACCAGCCTCTTAAGATTTTGGCTTGTTTTGGAAGCTCTTCGAGTAAAATATTTCTTCCACTGTTGTGAGCATCATTTATTAAAATTTCACTTGCACCAGCTTCAATTGCAGCATCACAAGCAGAGACAACTTCAGCGGTCATAATTTTTTGAAATTGTGAATATTCTTTTTCAGTTTCATTTGTTTCATTGAAATGACAAATTCCTGCAATTCCTTCCATATCAGCACTGATGTAAACTTTCATTGAGTTATCCTTTTTTTATTATGCTTCTGGAATTTTTCCAGCTCTTACACTGTCGGCAAGCATTTTATGTTGAGGGTCATTAATTATTTGTATTGTTTCTCTAATGTTGAGCGGAACAGGGTTGGCCAACTTTTTAGCTTTTAAATTAAAAATTCGCTTAGTGCTTTCAACAAAATGATCAGGATTAATTTTTTTATCCTCTAAGGCTTTTGTAAGCGTTTCGATCGCAATTTGTGGAGAGTCAGGTTCATTGCAATAGAGCAAAATGTCATTTCCAGCTAAAATAGACTGAAGAGCAATTTCTTCTTTAGAAAAATGATTGATGAGGGCTTTCATGTCAAGATCATCAGACAAAATAAGACCTCGGTAACGATGCTCAGATCGAATTTTATGGAGCAATTCATAAGAGAGTGTTGCCGGCCAAGTTTCATCAATTTTGGGATATTTAATATGAGCCGTCATGACCATGTCCATTCGAGCGCGAAAGGCTTTTTTGAAAGGCTCTAGATGGATTTTTTCAAGTTCTGCCCAATCCATGTTTTCAACGGGAAGGTCAACATGACTGTCAATGGTGGTGTTTCCATGTCCTGGGTAGTGTTTGGCGCAAGCAATAATATCTGATTTAATAAATCCACGCACTAAAGCAGAAGCCAATTTGCTGACTTTTTCGTGATCATCACTGATGGATCGGTCTCCAATAACGGTGTTGCTTTTATTTGTTAAGACATCAATGCAAGGAGAAAAATTAACGTTTATTCCAACAGCGCGAAGTTCTTTTCCCATGTAGTTTGCAAAATTAAAAGCAACAGTAGGAGAGTTTAAATCTCCTAATTGTTTGATCGCTGGCCATTGTGTGAAGGGTTCCTTGAGTCGATGAACGCGTCCCCCTTCCATGTCTATGGCAATAAAAAAAGGAATTTTTTCTTCAGTGCTATGTCTTAAACTTTGAATTTTTGCACAAAGTTCACTGATTTGCTCTGGAGATTCGAGGTTTCGTTCAAATAAAATAATTCCACCGATTTGATTGTGAATTAAAAATTTGATTTCATCAGTTGTAAGTTCTTTTCCAGAAATTCCAATAATAAGATGTTGACCGATAAAGTTTTTCATTTTTCCTCCGTATGCAGTCACGTTCATTTTTCATTGCTTTATTAATTTCAACATGTCTAATCGGTACTGGCAACAGCTCAAGACGAAAGAGAATAAGGATTGAACAAAGGTCTAAAAATTATTTATTTTTTGGTTTAGGGTTTCCTTTTAGGATA
>CAYMLA010000645.1:0-1580 GCA_964390785.1 uncultured Bdellovibrionales bacterium
CCATGCTCTATTCAATTTACATTAAATGATGATGGCCAAATAATTGGCTTTGAAGGAAGTGGAGAATCGAAATCAAAAGTGCTCAACATCATGCAACAATGTGATTGGGGATTTTACTGTAACAATACAAGTGAAATCGCACCCATGACTGGAATCGGCGGCACTGATTATGGCACAATAGAAAATTTTAACAATTATAGTTTTGAAGTCTTTGAGCAAAACTTAGAAAGTGGAACAGCTTTTATAAAAGCTTTTTTCCCCTCTTCAGATGCTTGGAATAATGTATCTGTCGGTATGGAAAATGGTTTTGTTCAGTTTATTCACAGAGTCCAATTTTTCAAAACTTTATCTCTACCTATAGCGGGAATAGACAGAATAACTTGCGGAAATCTCAGCTCAGGTCAATTAGTAGAATAAACAAATTTTTTCTAAAGCTTTATTGGGGGGCTTCTGTTAGTAGCTGTATACAATAAAAAATGTAGCTATTAAAAAGCAGAGTTCTTCACTCAAAATCTAATAATTATTAGCTCAAAGGAGGCCATCTTCAAAATAGTCTTCCTCATACTGTGAAAAAAATACAAAAACCTCAATTAAAGTTATCAAACTATTTACAAGTGATTGAGTTTTTTTTTAGAATTTATATCGTCTGTCAATCATCGAGCACTTAAAATCAGCGACAATATGAAAACAACATAGAATTTAATCTTTTTATTTAAAATGAGGTTGTTTTGAAAAAAAATTATGTTCAGTTTCTTTTTTTTATTTTACTAACTATTGGTTGTTTTTTCCCTTACTCATCCGCTTATTCAACAAATTGGATAACGCTTTTTGGACATGACAGTAATGGACGTTCCTATAATGAAAATACCGTTAAAGAGTTTGACAATATCAAAAAACGATTTGGAACGGAACAAGAAAAAGAAATCTACTCTGGTGTTTTAGAAAAAGACTGTGAACTCACTTTTACAAAAAAACAAAATATTGCAAATTGCATAGCACTTAAAAAGACATATAAACAAGCCCTAGACGAAAATAAACCTAAGCTACTCGTTAATTTTATTCACAATAAGATTAATCGTTTTCGCTATCGTTCGGATAAACAAAACTATGATTTTTCTGATTACTGGGCAACTCCATATGAATTTTTAAGCATAGGTTCTGGTGATTGTGAAGATTATGCAATAACTAAATATGTTGCTCTTCGAATTCTTGGGTTTAAACCTGAACAACTAAGACTCGTCATTGTAAAATTAGAAAATCGAGGCTTATACCATGCTGTTTTAGCCGTAAACTTAAGTCCAGAAAATAACGACTCGAATGTTTTGATTCTTGATAATCTTTTAAGAGATCCTTTAAAAGATAATAATCCCGTTTTAAAACACTATCGTCCAATTTATGCTTTAAATGAAAATTTCTACTGGACTCAGTTTAGACCCAAAGGGACTCAATTAACTATTAATTTTCCATCAAAAAGAAAACAAAATAGCCCTTTTGAAATTATCCCCATTCCAAAGCCAAAACCAAATCTATTTTTAATTCCTAATATCCCAAAGCCAAACCCACTTTATGCTCAACAAAAT
>CAYMLA010000646.1:0-1578 GCA_964390785.1 uncultured Bdellovibrionales bacterium
CCACTAATAATACGAATTGCCACGAACTAGCTTTGATTTTTCAGGTGTTTTTTTGGTGATTTCAGAAAAATCATACCCTGTCATTCCTCGACGACCAGGACTCGTTGGTTTATATGTCTTAATGCCCATCTCTTACACTCCCTCAAACAAGGTGATTTTTTCGCCTGATTTCAGTTTTACATAAGCTTTTTTCCAATACTTAATACTTCCATACCCAAACTTATTTCTTTTAGCGCGTCCACGACAAATGCTGGTGCGAACCGAATCCACTTTTACACGAAACAGTTTCTCAACAGCAACTTTTACATCTAATTTTGTCGCTTTTTGATCCACTTCAAAAACATAAGTTCCTGTTGAGGAATGATAAGTATTTTTTTCAGTCACAAGTGGTCGTTTAATTGAATAATGTAACATGACTACATCCCCGCTTTCAACTTAGTTTGCAGTGATTCGACTGAGTCTTTTGTTATAATAAGATGATCAAACTTAAGCAAATCATAAACATTTAAACCATTTGTCACATAATACCTAAAATTTGATAAGTTCTGACTTGCTCGCTTGAACAAATCATTAGACTCATTATCAACCAATACAGCTTTCGACAAACCAAAATCATTAAGTTGTTTAGCTAAGGCTTTTGTTTTTCCTTCGGACTTTAATTCATCAATAACAAATAAACGTCCTTCTCTATTCAAATGAGACAATGCCGTCATTAAACCCACTTTTCTCATTTTTTTAGGAAGTTGATAAGAATAATCTCTGGGAGACGGACCAAAAATAACACCACCACCACAAATCAAAGGAGACCGAGTCGATCCACGCCGTGCCGCCCCTGTTCCCTTTTGACGATAGGGCTTTTTCCCTCCACCACGAACCATTCCTCGAGTTTTTGCTTGATGAGTCCCTTGTCTACGACAAGCGAGTTGCCATCTTACAACAGTATGAAGAATGTTTGATGAAAACTCTCTTTCAAAGACGTCTGGATCTAAATCAATTTCACCAATTCTTTCTTTTTTCCAATTTAATACATCTGTCTTAGCCATAATTTTACTCTTTCACCAATTTAACAATACTATTACGAGCACCCGGAACTGGCCCAACGACCATTATTACATTCTCTTCAGGTATTACATCATAAACCTGAACATTCTTAACTGTTATATTTTTATTTCCAAAATGCCCTGGCAATTTGCGCCCTGGCATAACTCGTCCTGGCCACTCACAATTTCCGATCGACCCTGGACGTCTATGATTTGTCGAACCGTGAGAAGCACGGCCTCCACTAAAATTATGTCGTTTAACAACACCAGCAAATCCACGTCCCTTTGATTTTGCTGTCATCTTGACGCAATCACCTTTTGCCAAACTATCAATAGCTACTCTTAAACCTAACTTTACATCTTCCGCAACAGGCTGTCTCACTTCACGAACAATAGAAGCACCCGTTTGCCAACCAAATTTTGAAAAATGACCAACATCAGATGCTTTAGCTCTTTTTGATTTTAAAGGACGACAGGCAACTTGAATGGCAGAATAACCATCATTTTCAGGAGTTTTGATTTGTGAAACCACTAAAGG
>CAYMLA010000647.1:0-384 GCA_964390785.1 uncultured Bdellovibrionales bacterium
ACTGGCCCATGCAGTAAGACAACTCGCTTTTCTGTTCCATAACCAAGAGCGGCAGACCGAAGCACACTCACAAGCTTCATCAATGAAATATCTAAACCAAATACAGCATCTTTTCCGTCATTTAATGGATCATCGAAAAATTTATATCGAATAATTTTTTTCTTAACATCAATGTAGTCTTCCGTTCCTGCATCAACAATCATATCATGCATTCTTTGAAAAGCATTTCGTGTAACTTTAGGATTGTCTTTGACTAAATTCAAATAATCCTGAAAATTACCCACCCACGTTAGTTTTTTGTAAAGCTCTTGATTGCGCCAATCATTGGCGATGACTTGAAAATCAAAATTATTATTATTAGAAGCAGGCGTATTGGACATTTAT
>CAYMLA010000647.1:394-1573 GCA_964390785.1 uncultured Bdellovibrionales bacterium
TTATGAATGAACGTTACACTTCTTATATTTAGAGGTTACTGCAAAACACCCCTTTTTCGTTGGCTTCGCTCAAATCTCATTGCGACGCACTTAATGTGCAAATCCGATTTGATCTCAGACGTCTTAAATTTGACTGTTTTGCAGCAACCTCTATTTAGTATTATGCCCAATTAAAAAAGAAAAAACAAAGAAGAATTGAATTCTTCTATACTCCACCTAAGTCGAGATGTTGTAATGTCAGTCATCGAACGGCAGAGCCAAAGAGATACCAAAACAACGAAATAACGATAAAAAAATTAATTTGATGAACGACTAGGACGAAGATTATACCCCTTATACCCCTTAGGACGAATGAGATTAAATGTTTCTTCTTTAATATCCATTTTGGTATCAACTAAATTCAGTTTTAAATGAGCTTCAAATTTTTTTCCTATAACTTTAACTTCTTTTTCATCTCCGCCATAAATCCAAACAATTTTTAATCCCAGTTTGCTATTTTCACACTTTTCAAGTTGATCTTGACTATCTTTTTCACAATTCCAATTGTCTTCATCTATTTCGTATCCAAAAAACATATTCATTAAATATCTTGGATTGACATCAAACGAAAAAAATGGACGCAAAGCATGGTCACTCACCGGGCCTTTAAAAAACTTTTTTTGACGTGTGAGAGCGTAATAAACTTGACCATCTGACATCACTAAACTTGCTAAATGAATTCCCAAAGAAGTTGTTGCTTCAATTCTCATTTTGTCTGGATAAACGGCAATAACATCCAAATCAATGATATGTGATTTTTTTTTAACTAAATCTTTTAAAAAAGCCTTTATAACCCATTTTCCTTGACTACTTAATTCAACTTCCTTATCAGCCATTTCTTTTTTTTGAACCGTTGAACAACCAACTGTAATTAATAAAAATAGAATTGAAACTAAAATTAAATTTTTTTTCATTATTATTCCTTTACATTTTTTAAACACAAGAAACCACTCAATACGATTTGAATTATTTTTAATTGTTTTTCAATTTGAGTCAATTGAAGATTATAATTTATCTTTTTAAAATCAATCCCATGAGATTTGATTTCTATTTGGTAATGATTGAATATTAACAACAACTACTGATTAAACATAGAGCGGACTTCGTCCGCAGCCTACAGATTTCAGTCTTCAGTTCTCA
>CAYMLA010000648.1:0-1568 GCA_964390785.1 uncultured Bdellovibrionales bacterium
ACTAGGTTTTAGTTTTTTGCTTATTTTAAAGGCAGAAAAAATATCTTTTTGTTTTTTGGACATCTCTCCAAGCATAGTTTCATTGGTCGCCAATTCATATAGCTTCAAGCGATCAAGCATTTTATACATTTCCCCTTTGGTTATTTTTTTGTATAATTGTTTTTCTTTCATCACGTGATCTATCCATGTAATTAATACCAACGAAATGAAATTAATAAAAATACTCCCCCTCATTGCCATCAAGGAATGAGTTCGACTTCTTTTCTCATTAACATCATGCTTGAAAGACATAAACACTTTTTCTACACAATCTTTTCTTCTATATAAATCTAAAATTTCATCTTTGTTAAAAAGTTCATTGTTGGTTAAAAGTATTATTGTTCCCATTTTCAATATTTCTTCTTCAAATATTTTAATGTCTCTGGAAATAACAAACTTTTCGTCTTTTTGGTCTATAACAAAATATTTTTTTTTACTTTTTAGCGTTTCTTGCAAATAAACTGTTGCCTCATCTTTATTTGAAAATTTTTTTTGTGAAAAAAACTTCTCTACGTCAGAAATTTTTTTAATAAACCTCGATTCTTGTTCTGCACGTCTTTTCTTGTCCAAATAAACGTGAGCATCACAAGTCTTGCCACCAAGTTCAATCTTTATATGACAGTGAGAATATACCTGCTCATGAAAAGCAAATGATGACTTTGGAGACTGCAAATCCTCATTTAATTTGTTTAAAATTTCTTTTGATAGTTTTGTGCTAAAACTCATAGGCATTATATATTTCAAGTCTTTTAAGTGCATGCTCTTTATATTTTCTTGACTGTAAAATCCCTTATCCATTACCAGTACTTGGAGATGCAAACTATATTTTTTTATCAAATCTATTATGTTATTTAGTGTTGTTACGTCTGTTATGCTGCCTGGATATATACGATACGCAATAGGTAACCCAACTTTATTTTTCAGCGGTGCCTGAGCTATCATACCTAAATTTACTTGATCTAAGTTTTCTCCATCTCTATTGTAACCTCTTTCCAAAAATTCATTTCTTGTTCCGTAAGATGATATTGATGTAATATCAAACATAACTGCTCTTGATTCAGTAAATTCTTTAATCCACTCTTTGAAAAAAGTTTCTATAGAAATTTCGTCCTGGCCAAGATTTGATAAAAACTCGCTAACATCTATAGAACTCATTCTGTTTTCCAAAGAGACATATGCTTCTTCACACCAAGAATTATAAAAATAATATGGTTCTCCTTTCACGACTTTGAAAAATGACAGATACAAAATTTTTTCAAATTCATTTGGAAATACTCTTTTTAAAACTTTAAGCAAATTTGATTGTTTGCAAATGCCCTTCAAAAGATGAACCGAACCAACAGAATAAGAACCTATGGGTACTGGTTTCCTACGGGTTCTAATTTCTCCAGTTTTTTCGTCTTTTCGACCTAAATAGGTTCGTTTTTGTCGAGGCTGTTTTTTTTCTTTGTCCCAATAGCTCTCAACTTCATAAACATAAATCTTGCCGTTTATCTTCTGCTCGTAATTATATGACATAGTCTATAATT
>CAYMLA010000649.1:0-1561 GCA_964390785.1 uncultured Bdellovibrionales bacterium
CTTGATTTGTGATCAAACTCTCTTCGGCGGGTTCCGTTATGCTTAGCTCGGGAAGACTGTTTCTATTTTGGTTTCCTGAATCATTGGCCACCTTGTCAAATCTTGCGGTACCAACTTCATTACAAGCGCTTAATAAGGTTAGCCCTAGCGAAAACAAAACTAAATAAGAAAAAAGAAACTTAATACTCATTAACGTCCCTCTCTACATAGTGGCTGTATTGGCTGTTGCAAAACAGCTATTATATATATTTATATCGGATTTTTTTTGACAAAACTTGAACAGAAAAAAAGTTGTCACAGTTTAAGACGATATCAAGTTGTCTCATTTTGAAAGCCAATTTTAAAAGCTTGAATTTATTAGGTTGACTAAAATTTTATGAGCAATCCCAAGGCTGTCGAGACACTAAGAAAACCGGATTCGATGTCCCCTTCTGAATTCTCCCATTTTGTCTGCTGTGATAACTTAAAGTATCCAATTTGATTCACCCAACTCAGATAAAGAGCATATTTTTCTTTAGACAACAATTGCCAATCTAATTCAGCAAGTCCCTGAACCTGTATCCCACTAAGAGAGCTTAACTTCACATCCGTGTTGTCTGTCGACGCCAACAAAGGATAAGAGACAGAGGACTTTAGTCTTAAAATGATGGGTTTTTTTGTCGACCATTGATAGTCTTTTTTATAGCCCATAAGTAACGACATCACAGTCATTTTTGAAAGTTCAACTGTTCCATCTTTGTTTCGGAGTAAGGGGTTCTGCTCCATACTCAAACCACTTAAAAACCAATTATAAGCCGCATAAATATCAAGAGAATACATCGTCGCTGAGTCACTTTTGTTAGGACTATCATAACGAAATGGATACGAATCAAATAAAAATCCCAAACTCCATTTCTTCAATGCAAACTCAGAATGAAATTTTATATTATTTAAAAACAAAGCGCCAATTTCTGCAGCCCCCAAAGCTCCACTTTGAGAAACAGACAAATATTTGCTTCCATATAAAACAGAAACTCTTAAAGGAACTTCTTCTAAACTTTCACGAAGCTTTTTTTCTTCTTTTAACTTGTCTGCACTTAAATAAGAATCATCTGAATGTTCTTCTAAATCCTCTTGATCGGATTGTATCAAGCTATCATTGCTTTCTTCATCTTTTGTGTTCAATCTTATGATTTGATTGGGGTAAATAAGATCTGGATTTTTAATCTGAGAATTTAGAGAAAGCACCTCTTGCAAGCGACCACTAGGACCATACAAGCGATCTTTAGGATAGTGAGTCTGTACAATTCTTGAAAGAACATCACCTCTTTTTACAATATAAGTGTTCCCATAAACTTTAAATTGAAAAACCATGTTTGAAACAAGAAAAAACACGGTCAATTGAATAATCATTTGATTTTTACGCATCTATTATATTTAACAATTAAATCTTGATTTTTTGAAGCTAATACTTAATTAATTGATTATTGTTCAGTTTTTTGCCAAAAATAAACTCAATTCTCTGGTTTTTATTGCTAATGAATTGCCAGCGCAACAAGTAATGGTGGATGAGGTCGCACTT
>CAYMLA010000650.1:0-1558 GCA_964390785.1 uncultured Bdellovibrionales bacterium
GAGTTCAATTGTAGCCACTGATTTTTAGTGACGAGCGTAGTGTCTCATTTGAAATATTGAGCGCGAATAACACCTTTTTGAAATGAGTTGGAATTTTTTCTAATTGATACTTTACTTTCATTCCCTTTTTGGTGGTAACACAAGATAATCTAATTTCCTTTAATTCATCTAAAAAAGAATCTATATTTTTTTTGTAATTTGCTTGTCTTCTCGCTTTTGTATAAGCCATTACAGAGAGTAAATATCCTATTACACAAATAAAAAAATGAATTTCAATCTTTTGATCAGTCCAATGGTATTGAGGGCGGACGGCCATGTGATAGGGGTTTTTCAAATTTCTAAATGAATATTCAACTTTTGCCTGAGAACGGTATGCTAAAAGAATTTCCTCATTTGACCATTCATGTCTATTGGTAACAACAATTTTTCTTCCCAGCACGTTCTCTTTTAAAAACTCAAAGGCCTCAGAATCAATATAATAAGTAAAGCTGTAATCGTTATTGCATAATTCAATGAATTCATATTTCAATATATCATCAATAAATTGACCCTTTATCATTTTTTTTAATTTTAAATCTAGTTCTTCTTTTGAAAAGTTCTTTCTTTTTCTTTTGTTTTCAATTTGTTGTTTCAGCTCTTGCAATTTTTTATATTTTTTTTCAAGATGCTGTTCAATGCCTCTGATTTGCCCTTCCTTTAGCTGCTTAGAAATGGTAATTACGCATGTTCTTTCGTTGCCCCATATATCTTTTTTAATCCGATAAACAGGAACCACTTCATCTTGTATCTTCATTTGACTAAAATTTTTGTTTGCTTCAATTATCATAGATTTAAAATAAGATGAAACTAAACCCCCAACATAATAGAGTCCGTCACTATTATCTATTATCTTAAAGTTTTCCTTAGAATTATTTCCTTTATCAAAAACAATAGTGACTTGAGTAATATCAGGTGTAACTTCCTTTATTCCATTTAACAGTTCGATTAAATTATTTTTAAAAAAATTACTATCTGCAGTATTTCCCTTATATGTTCGATGAAACAAAGGTAATTGTTCCTTTCGTGAGACTAATAAACCCATTCCGACTTGTCTCAAATCACTTCTTTTTTGTTTATTTTTTCCTCTCTGTGGCAAATCACAGCGATCATTGTCAGAAGCAATAAAGGTAAAAAAGTTAGTTGTGTCAAATAAGAGAGTATCCAGTTTGATATTGTATTGAGAGATAGCTATTTTAGTGAGTTCTTTTTCAATTTCTCTAATAGCAGAAATGGGAACTGCATTCATTTGTTCCCAAAAGTGATTAGAGTCTAAATCTTTAAAAGAATGCTTTAAACAATATTCAAGAGATGTATTTTGGCACCAATTATACCAGCCCATTTTACTGGTTGGTTGGCATGCTCTCCCAATAGCGGCTAAAAGTAAAGAGGCACCGACTGAACATTTATTTCGAGTTTGTTTACTGCTTGAAGGAAGGTGTTTGTTTATGACGTTGATAACATCCAGTTCTTCGGCAACTTTAACCAAGGCATCAGTGTCACCATGCGAGTAGGATTTAAC
>CAYMLA010000651.1:0-1544 GCA_964390785.1 uncultured Bdellovibrionales bacterium
GATTCTTAGAACTCTTATTCATGCAAAATAATAATTTTCATTTTGTTATTTCATAGTAACAACTGTTCTTATTTCGCAACAGCCACTATCTAGTTTATTTTTGAAAAAGTGTGCGAACAGCATAAAGCGGCAGATAAATTGTTTTGTTTTTTTTGTGGAATTTTTCTTTTGAGAATAAAACACCTTCAGAGATATGATTTTTTTCTTCCAGAAAAATGTTTAGACTTTTTTGTCGGCCACTGACCCCGGCTTTAACTTCAATGGGAATAATCTGGGAATTTTGTTCCAGTAAGTAATCTACTTCGGCACTACTACTTTTCGCTTCTCGAATCCAATAGTGTAAGGATTGAAATTTTTGGGGATCGGAGTAAGCCAGCAATTCTTGCCCCACAAAAGATTCAACGAGAGAACCTTTGTTTATAAAGCTGTCCTGTGCATTTAAGAGCCAAGTTTGAGCGGGAGACATGAGCAGAGTTTGCGAAAGCGCCACATCTACTAACAACACTTTAAATTTTGCACTATCCTGATTGGCGGCTAAGGGGATTCCGGCACCGGAAGAGTGGGGAATTAGATGTGCAATTTGAGCCATTTTTAAAAGCTGCAAGGCGGCTTTTAAATCACGACTTTTTAATTCTCTATTGACGTGAGAAAATACAAATTTTTTCCCCAGCAATTTAGGGATGGCCTCAAAAACGGTTTCTACGTTGGGCATTTGATTTCTTTTGGCATACTTCAAGAAATCCTGTCGAAATCCGGTTACTAAAGATTGATGAATGTGCTGGACGTTTACGGGTTTTTGAGTCTTGAACCAAGCAACACAGGCTTCAGGCATGCCTCCCACAAACAAATAGTCAGCAAGAATTTTTAGCAATTGTTCATGAACTATGGATGAAAAATTTAGATTATTATTCTCAAGCTCTTGTGCTAGTTGTGCAAAACCTGCAGCCTTTAGGTATTCGCTAAAACTTAAGGGGTAAAGATGAAGATAATCAATTCTGCCAACGGGAACTCCCACTTTTTCTAAAGCGAATTCCAAAAGAGATCCGGCGGCGACAACATGAAGTTTGCCGTTAAAATCTTCATATAAATACCGTAAAGCCGTTATCGCTTGCGGGCATTCCTGAACTTCATCAAAAAAAATCAGAGTTTGCTCAAGGTTTATATTTCGATTTTCTAGTAATTGTAAGTTGCGTAAAATTTCCTTAGGTTCTAGGCTGCCCTCAAATATTTTTTTATATTGCGGTTTTTTTTCAAAATTAATTTCAAAGATAGACTGATAATGAGTCTTTGCTAATTTTCTGATCAGGTGAGTTTTGCCAACTTGGCGTGCACCACGCAAAATCAGTGGTTTTCGCGAACTTTGGCTCTTCCACGTTTCAAGCTGAGTCATTAAATCTCTATGCATAGATACCTCGATTACCTTGTATTATATCCAGTATTTGGCTATAATACAAGGTAATATTGACCAGATATTGGCTATAATACAATGTAATATACTATAAGACTCCCAGATCTCGTTTTTTTAAGCAAATTTATCATTACGC
>CAYMLA010000652.1:0-1542 GCA_964390785.1 uncultured Bdellovibrionales bacterium
GTTCAAATCGAACGAGGCGTACATTAAGTACGTCGCAGTGAGATTTGAGCGAAGCTAACGAAAAAGTTGGCTGTTTTGCAGCAGCCGCTACTTTAGAGTTTGTGGGGATGTTTATATGTTAAGACTGTTTTTAGAAAAGGTTTTCGGAACAAAACATGATCGTGAAATGAAACGATTACAGCCAATGGTTGATCAAATTAATGCTTTTGAAAATGAGATAAAAAAGTTATCTGATTCTCAGTTGCAAGCAAAAACGGGTGAATTTAAGCAAAAAATTGGGCAGGGAGCCGCTCTTGATGATTTATTATTTGAGAGTTTTGCTGTTTGTCGTGAAGCGGCTTGGCGTTCTCTTGGTATGAGGCCTTATGATGTTCAGTTGATTGGTGGAATTGTTTTGCATCAGGGTAATATTTCAGAAATGAAAACGGGGGAAGGAAAAACTTTAGTTGCTACTTTGCCAATATATTTAAATGCTTTGTCTGGAAAGGGTGTTCATTTAGTAACAGTTAATGATTATTTGGCCAAAAGAGACGCTGAATGGATGGGAAAAGTTTATCGTTTCTTAGGGTTAAGTGTTGATACAATAGTGCATGAAAAAAATGATCGAGAAAGGAAGCAGGCTTATAGAGCTGACATTTGTTATTGCACAAATAATGAACTTGGGTTTGATTATTTGCGCGATAACATGAAATATGATTTAGAAGATTATGTTCAAAGAGATTTGAATTATGCTATTGTCGATGAATGCGATTCTATTTTAATTGATGAAGCAAGAACTCCTCTAATTATTTCAGGTCCAGCAGAAGAGTCGACAGACAAGTATTATAATATTAATTCTATTATTCCTTCATTAGAAAAAGATCTTCACTTTACTATAGATGAAAAAGGAAAAACAGCCGTTTTGACTGAGGAGGGGAATACACAGGTTGAAAAATTATTGCGTATTGAGAATTTGTATGATCCTCGAAACATTGAATTGTTACATCATGTTTATCAGGGGCTTAAAGCTCATCATCTTTTTACTTGTGATGTTGATTACATGATAAAAGATGGTGAGGTTGTTATCGTTGATGAGTTTACAGGACGTTTGATGCCGGGAAGAAGATGGAGCGATGGTTTACATCAAGCTATTGAGGCGAAAGAGGGAACAAAGGTAAAAAACGAAAATCAGACCTTGGCTTCAATTACATTTCAGAATTTGTTTAGAATGTATAACAAACTTGCAGGCATGACGGGAACAGCGGATACAGAGGCGGTTGAATTTAAAAAAATCTATAATCTTGATGTTTCTGTGATTCCAACAAATAAACCAATTCGAAGAATCGATCAAGAAGACGTTGTTTATAAAAATAGTAAAGCAAAGTATATGGCTATTACAAATTATATTAAAGAAAGATCAGAGGCCGGTCAGCCATTGTTGGTAGGAACTATCAGCATTGATAAGTCTGAAAAGTTGAGTCGTTTTTTAAAACAAGAAGGGGTTCGCCATAATGTATTAAATGCAAAACATCATGAAAGAGAAGCAGAAATTATTGCTCAAGC
>CAYMLA010000653.1:0-1541 GCA_964390785.1 uncultured Bdellovibrionales bacterium
TGCTTTTTTAGCGACTTTCTTTTTAGCTGCTTTTTTAGCGACTTTCTTTTTAGCTGCTTTTTTAGCGACTTTCTTTTTAGCTATTTTTTTAGCGATTTTCTTTTTAGTTACTTTTTTAGCGATTTTCTTTTTGGTTGCTTTTTTAGTGATTTTCTTTTTAGTTGCTTTTTTAGCGACTTTCTTTTTGGTTGCTTTTTTAGCGACTTTCTTTTTAGCCATTAAAATTCCCCCTATGATTGAAGACAAATATTGATATCTCATCATAATTCAGGAGAATTTTAGACACAACAATAATCTATTCATTTTTTAGTGCAGTAGCGACGTTTTCTGGTATTTGTGTCGCTAAAAATAACCCTCCTTTTTGTTCTTTACTTGGAATGATAAAGTTATAATGACCGACTATTTTTGTTTGTTGTTCATTATAAATGGGATATGAGATAGAAAGGTTAAGTGGATTTTTATCAATAATTGAGGGGATCTCTAAAAATAGGCCAATGGCATTTTTGTTTAAATACAGATGAAGGCTGATATCTTCTTTTTCAAATAAGAACAAATGGGCTGAAGGAGCTTCTCCGTCAGGCCAACCGGGAAGAGTTTGTCCGTCTGGAAGTTGGTCTGGGGGCAGCGAGTCAACTCCATTTAAAACATATTCCATTGGAATGCTTAAGGTGAGAAGGTAGCGTTTGATATAAACTTGGTTGGATGTCGTTGTTGTTTCTTCGATGGATTTAATTTCAATTTTTGTTCCTGGTAACTCTGGAACATCAATCTTTACGTTTTCCAATCCGGCAATCAGAGGAATGGGCATATAAACGAGAAGTTCATCTGTTTCTGGGTTATAGTCGATGACTTTTTGTCCTTTAAATTGTCCTGAATTTATTGTTGCACGCAGAGCATCGCTAATCCAATTTTTATCCTTATCCTTATCCTTATCCTTATCATTTTTCGTATTGTTATCGTCTTTTTTGTCTTCGTCTTCGTTATCAAATTTATCTTCGTTGTTTTGTTCATTTTCACAATCTGAACCAAAGCATTTTCCGGAGCTTTCGAAGTGACTTCCACAAGACATTAAAAAGAATGAACTAGCAAAAAAAATGATAAAGATGATTGGGAGGGAAAATTTCATGTTTAACTCCTTTTTTTCAAGCCTTAAAAGATTCATTTGAGAAAGAAGTCTTTATTTCGGCTTGGTGAGCTTACGTTTTACATCTACTCATCGGACTTTAATTTTAAGATTAAAGTCGAGTTTTAATCATTTTTTGCATACAAAATAGACAAATTTGAAAGAATTCATAGATTTTTATCACTCGAGATATAAAACTTTGACAAAATAAAAAAACCCAGCTGGGATTTGCTGGGTTTATACGGTCATTAGGCTACTGGCTAGTTTTTAATTAGCCGATTAATTTTAAAGCAGCAGCTTTGCTTTGGTTGGCTTGTGCCATTGTTGCCGTTGAAGCTTGTAAAAGAATATTTCCTTTTACGAGCTCGGCAGAAGTTTCAGCAACGTCTGTATCGCGAATTCGACTGTTTGCTGCACT
>CAYMLA010000654.1:0-1540 GCA_964390785.1 uncultured Bdellovibrionales bacterium
CGCAAAGGCAGCCTGATCTCCCCATGCAGACTGACCCCACAGAGCAGCGGCCAGAGGAATATCCCCCACGATTACCTCTGGTCGCTTGCCTTTGTTCGGAAGCAATCTTGAAACGCTTGCCCGAAAGCCCATGGCAAACAGCTTCATCACAAAATTTTGGGGATAGTGTTACCTACGCCCAAATGCCCTCTCAAGTGTTACCTATGTGTTACCTGCCGGTTCAGGTAACAAAAAACCGCCCCGGAGGGCGGCCGATTTTTTGTTTATTTTCAGTGGTTTGTTGGTTGCGGGGGCTGGATTTGGCCATTGTCATCGTTTCTACCAAGGCTGGGACCGCCTCGTCGCAAGAGTTTGATTTTTAATACACATTTCTCCCCCAAAAAAATCTATTTAATGTTTTAAGGCTTTTAAAGAGTATAAGGATGTGCATAATGGCCTTTTTAGGGAAAACTAAAAAAGGCTTTGCATTGGAAAATTGTTCATGGATTTTTGAAATTTGGGAATTCGTAACAGGTCTGATCGTCGGTTCTGGAGCAACGCTTATTGTTAAAATATTTGTATTTTCGGACAAAAATCATAATACCAAAGTTGCTCAAAAAAACATTGAGGCTCACGGCGATGTTGTAGGCCGCGATAAAAAATGAAGGTTCAACATTATAAAAAATGGCCTCCGATAATGAGACAGTTCAAGAAAACATAAACGCTGGCCATGATGTGGTCGGTCGAGATAAGCACGAGCATAATCATTATTACAACACAGCCAACGAAGCAAAGTTCTTAGAAAAACTATTCATAGAATACCAGAACAATACGGATACTGACTTAGGCGAGCATCGTGGCTGGATAGAAGCGTTAGACTATTATTTTAAATGTACCCCGGAAGAAGCCAAAAGAGATCTTGAGAAAAAACTATTAGACGCCGGTTACAATGAAAATCAGGTTCGCGACGCTTCGGAATATAAAACAGAGCTTTGGAAACGGCTGGAGAAATTCCGTTTTTCTCCATCTGCCCAAAGCATATTTGCACACCTTTTAGGGAAAACTTTCGCATTATTTAAAGTCGAAATCTATCCTCTGATAAAGCAAGGCTGGAGCAAAGATGAAATTGATAAAATAGTCTTGAATAAAGTTATAGAACCAATAATCAACTCAATCCCCGTCATTGATCACGATATTTTTATCACTCATCCCGTCCTGTACGGCATGATCTATTTCCTAACGGGACACTGTTTTTTGGAGTGGGAAAATGTATAGCTTAACGTTTCATCCAATGTATGACGTACATCACTGCTGTTTTAGAATTTTGAGAATCCTCAATAATCTCGAAGCTGATAATATTGCACTTGAGCTTCTAAAAATAATGGATTTTTATCTGTTATTTCCATCACTGATTAAAAGAATCAGTCCATTTCCGAGTGAAATTCGAAACGAGTATAAAGCAAAAAATATTCACAATATTAGCGATCCTTATCATTCGTTGCCATCAGCCACACTACCGGACTCTGCATCAGAACACATTGACAGGCAAAGGTTTACTGGG
>CAYMLA010000655.1:0-1535 GCA_964390785.1 uncultured Bdellovibrionales bacterium
TATCTTTCCATGTGGCATCCTCTAGTTCTCCGGGCATTTCAACGCGCCATCTTACTAAAGCATTACCTTGGTCAAATTTTTTTGTAACTGGGTCTTTTGCAAGTTGTTTAAATATTAATACCGTATTTTTGTTTGCGTCGTCATGAATCCACTCTTCAAGTAATTTTTTTTCATCATTAACATGGAGAACTTCTTTTAAAATTAAATCAGAAACTAAAGTTTTTTTACTTAAATATTTAAAAACTATTACGACCTTAGGATGCGAGTGCTCAGAAGCACACCACTGTCCAAGTTGATCAACAAATGACTCAAAATAAGATTTTTTTCTACCACCAAAATCAGAATAATCTCCAGCGCAATATTGTATTTTATCAGCTAGAGCATGAGGCGCGTCCCCGCTTGTTCGGCCAGCAGATGCTTCTGTTGCTGGCAAAATAGTTTCTACCTTCTCAATAACTTTTGCAGCAATTAATTCAGCTTTTTCATTCAATACGACCTCTATATGAGCTTGCTGTATAGCGTGATAAACAGGCAATAAAATGTCTAGCCCAGTTTGAAAATCAGGATTACCAGAACATTTTTCATAAGTCTCAAATAGTTTTTGCATCCAACTCATTTCACAAACTCCAGGTATTCGTTTTCGACCCCATTAAAGTTTTTGGCTTCCTTAAATACCTTTGGTGCCATATCTCGAATAAATTTAACTAAAGGAAAATTTTTAGTCGGGCGTGGGAATTCAATAACACCACTCTTCATAACCGGACGCCAATGGAGTGAATAAAATTTATCTTCGCCAATTTCATCAGGATAGAGAAAGCTATGAAACATCAAATCGAAACTTAATTCATCGATACCATCAAAAAAACCTATATTTGCACCAAAATCACAAGCTTCTACATAGCCCTGACAATCCCTAGTCCCAAGAAAAATATCTTGACGACCACCACGATCAAGAGACCTCTTCGCGATGGCATAATGTTTTCCTTCAATTTGATCTTTTTTAAGTTCAGGACGAAATTCATTCCACTCAAAATGAGCTTGAACTTGATATTCTACATCAGATAAAAAGGTGTAAATTGATAAATCATTTCCCCCACCAAGCTTTAAGGGTTTAACGCCTTTCGTTTGTGTGCGAAATGGCTTTATAACTCTCACTTTATCAATAAACCAAATCAGTGATGGTTTCCAATAGATTGATTTACAAATCCCCTTAATTGCCTCATAAGTTGGTACTTGATAAGAAAACTTCTCACCCCCTAATTTTGTCACGGGATCAGTAAAAAGTGCATAACGACCCCAGACCCTAAATTCAATACAATTTTTAGGTTTAGTATGAATCATAAGACCACCTTAAAAAGATAACAAATCAGATGCATTAACTGCCTCCAAGGAAACACCAAAATTTTCATCATAATACTCTGCTCTCAAACAGTAAACACCGGAGTCTATTTGTGCTTCGAAAATTGCGTTAAGATCATATAGTTTTTTTACAACATTAGAATAAACATTAACTGTGTATCTTTGCGCTTTTTTAA
>CAYMLA010000656.1:0-1532 GCA_964390785.1 uncultured Bdellovibrionales bacterium
TAGAAAAAAGAGTCTCATGAAAAAGTTCTCATCACCTTGAGAACAAAGATATATGATTCATGAATTTTTCGAGTGTTGCAAATTTAAAAAATTTTCTAATTTAACCATAAGAGTAGCGAGAGTTCCATCCAAAAGAAGTGAACTCTCGCGCTATAAATTAGCTTTCTTTTCAAAAATATGAAACTTATAAACACCTGTTCCATCTTGCAATAAAGCTTTTTTATTTTCTTCTTCTAAAGACACCCATTGTTTTGTTAATTTAAATTTTGGCGTCCTAAGGTAAGAACGAATGACCACTTTACTTCCGGGTTTCATATTGGAATTTAAAGACGTTAAAATATTAGAGCCAACATCAGTGGGCAAATAAGAAATTGTATCCGAAAGAGAAATAAAATCAAAGTGCTCCTTCGTTAAAACTTCAATCAAATTTTCTTGTTTATAATGTAATTTTGAATTTGATTTTTTAACTTCATTAAAAGTTTTAAAATGAGCTTCAATTGGAAGCCCCTCTTCATAAAGAATGCTGCCAAGAAATAGAATTTGAAAAAAATAATTTTTTCTAACTAAAGTGGTACTAAAAATACGATTAAACTCATCATCTATAAATTTCCACGGCGGTTTGCTTTCAGTTCGATGATGTGAATTTCCTGAAAATGAACCCTTGTATAAAAACTTATTCATTACAAATTCATTCAAAAATAATTTTAAGAAATTGCGAAAAATTCGTTTTTTAAAATATTTATCATAAAGATTCTTTTGTTCTTGAAGAGATTGAGCTTCAAATAGGATGCGAAAATCTGTTCTCATAAAAGTTCGGATAATTTTTGAAATTTTTTGAAAATAAGCTTCCCATTTACCCAAAAGAATAAATCCTTTTGGCATCCAAGCTTCCTTATTGTTTAACCAAAACTGATGACAAGATTCAGATAGGGTTATTTTGTTGAAGATTTCTAATCGGTCATCTCCCTCAAGCTTTCCTTCAACTAATCCACCACGATAACCCAAAAGAAAAAGAAATTCATCATAATCCAGTTGCTTTGCCGCCTCAAAACGAAGTTCACATAAATAAAGTTGTTCTTGAGATAAATCCACCACATAAACATTTTTAGGGTTTTTAGCAACTAAAGGCAAAACCCTTGCCCCACTGCCACAAATAGTAAAAACAGATTCAACATTGTTTATCAATAAATCATATTCTACTTTTGTGTCTTCATTGGAAAGCGTATAATTAAGTCGATCAAAATAAGCCATAAATTATCCTCATGTAAAAGATGAATTGTGTTATTTAATTTTTTCCATATTTCGTTGTGTAAAAAATGAGTCATTATAAGTTGAAACTTTCATTTCATGAATAAGAATTTTAGAGGTGTCTCCTTTGGTATCAACAATACGAATAACAGAAGGCCTTAACTTTTTGGCTAATTGTTTATAACTTTCAAAATGTGCGGTTTTTAAGATGGTCTTTCCATTCAAAGATAAATAATCAGCTCGTATTGGATGTTTAGTGTTGGTCGACAACCAAAGTCTAATTT
>CAYMLA010000657.1:0-1530 GCA_964390785.1 uncultured Bdellovibrionales bacterium
AGATGTTAAACCTATAATTGGAGTGTAATTGAAGATGGCTGAAGAGAAAATTTTTTATGCTACGGGAAGAAGAAAAACAAGTACAGCACGCGTATTTCTTAAAGCTGGAAATGGTAAATTTGTAGTTAACCAAAAACCTATAGAAGATTATTTAAAACTTAAATATTCTCTTCGGGTCGTTCAAGAGCCTTTTGAAATGACTAAGACATTATCGTCTTTTGATATTTATTGTACGGTTCGAGGCGGTGGTGAAACCGGTCAAGTTGGAGCCATCCGTTTGGGTGTTGCTCGTGCTCTTTGTGCTACGGATGAAAATTTAAGACCTGTTTTAAAGAAAGCGGGTTTCTTAATGAGAGATTCCCGTATGGTTGAAAGAAAGAAATACGGTCTTCGTGGAGCCAGAAAAGCAACTCAATATTCAAAACGTTAATTCGATCATTTTTTTTATTCTTCAAGAATATAATTACTGGGATCAACAGGGATGTCATTAATGCGAACTTCGTAGTGAAGATGTGGGCCTGTTGTGCGTCCAGTATTTCCTACTAAACCGATGATTTCCCAACGTTTAACTTTTTGGCCGACCTTGACGAGATTCTTTGAATTGTGTCCAAAACGTGTAGTAATGCCCCATCCATGATCGACGGTTACCATTTGCCCATAACCTCCGTCATAACCAGAATAGCTAACGACCCCGTCAGCAGGCGAATAAATTGGAGTTCCTGGGGCAGCAGCAATATCGAGACCCGCATGCATTTGAGTTCGTCCTGTTACGGGTGAGGTGCGATAACCAAATCGAGATGTATACCAACCAGCAACAGGTTTAATGCTTGGAGTACTATTTAATAAACTTTGTCGTTCTGAGAGAAGCTCCCACAAGTCAATGACATTTTGTTCTCTTAACTCGGATTCGTTAATAGCTTTATCAATTCTTACGGCCAAAGAAGCGTAGGTTCGCGAATTTTTAATAACTAAGTCACTGACCTCTAAATCAGAGGGGTTTTTGTTAAAAAATTCTGAATCTTGATTCGAAAAATGCGCAGCAGGAACTCGTTCAGCCAAAGGTTGATTGAGTTCATCTAAACTTTGACCTGTTTTAGGGATTGGCCCAATAGCAAGCTTTAAGCGTTTTTCATCATCATCAACATCTGTTATTAATTTTAGTTTATTTGAAAACGACTTAATGCGTTCAAGGTTTTTTTCTAAATTATTCAACTTGCCTTCAACAATTTGAAATTGAGTCTCAAGATTCTTATTTTCAAACTTTAATCGTTTATTTTCAGCAGACTGAACAAGCAAACCAAAATAATCCACAACACCAACAGACAAGGAAATAACGACAACAAGAAGAGCAAACACGCCTATTTTAATCCAACTCGTCGGGATAACAAGTTTTTTAGGCGTGCCCCTTTGATTGGCGACAATAAAAAAGGTGATTTTTTTATTATCCAAAACAGTCCTCCGCATTATGATATAATCAAATCAAAAAAAACCATCAAATTTCTGGTTTTGAAATCATTACAACCAGAAAAA
>CAYMLA010000658.1:0-1526 GCA_964390785.1 uncultured Bdellovibrionales bacterium
GCGGCACCATAATTTTTCAATTAAATCATGCACTTGTAATAAATTTAAATGTGAATTCAAATAGTCAGCTAAAAGCAACGGTATTGTATTTCACAACACTTTTGAATTCATAAGAATTCGAGATCCACAAGCAAAATTTGGACAGCAATATTAACTTTTTTTCATTGAGACTAGATTACGTTTGAAAAGAAGTGATTTTGTGTTAGCAGAATAATTCATAGAAAATTTATTTCCAAAAAAAGTCTAAGAACGAATTCTATATGTAAATTTCTTACTTTTTTAAAATTGAAAAGGAGTCCCTGAAATTGAAATCTTCCGAACTTCCAATCTTTCAGTCACTGTTTCTATTCTTTTTCATTTTTCCGGTTCTGTCTCAAGCAGAAGACTTCACTATGAGCGCTGTCGTTCAAGGACAACTTCAATCTGGAAATGCCAGTCTCAAACAAGAGGTTTGGGAAAATTCAATAAATTCTTATAGAAATATTGCTGGCTGTGGAGGCGGGTACATATCAAATGATGGTGGGGTACTTACAGCTTTGCATTGCTTTTTGACAATCAATAGACTTTATTCTGTAGTTTTACACGACCTATGTGATCCAATTGTTGAAATAAATGAAGTCTACACCTTATGTCGAACTAAGAATCGAGATGTTGTAGAATTTGCCATTTACAAAGTTGCCTCAATTAACTCATTACTTGAATCTAATGAAAATAAAGATGATACTTCTAAAATAACACTTACTCGTAAAAAACAAGTATATCAGAGTATACTTGATATTTACCGAACCAGCTTACATCAAACGTCATTGATTTGGGTGCTTGCATGAATGCAGTTAAATGGTTTAACTGTGGAAGACCAGAGATGGGCTTGGATTTTCTAGTTTGTCCCAATGATTTGTCACCATGGCAGGAGGTTTTTAAAATTATTGCATATAAACATGCAGAAGAGAAAGGTGACAGTCTTTTGAGTGTATTACTTATGAGTACGCTTTTGCCCAATGCTAATTTTGATGAGGAAAACAATGATAAGCAAAAGTTCCTTAGTGTATTTTTAGAGCCTTTAGTCACATCAATCAATCAATATGTTAATCAGTTTAAATTCACGATCGATTTTGAGTTAGCTCGTTTGCGAGTAACATTTGATTCGCCCAATTTTACGAGTGTGTCTTTGCCGGAAGCCATTTCTTTCATTAAAAACTACCGAGCCTATCCAGGTTATAAATTTAAATTTAGTGAAATTGTTGAGGCTTGGATTGCTTTAGCAGAAAAAAACTTTGTCAGTCAGGAAGAAAGAAATAACGAGCTTCAATTTATCCTTAACCATCCAGATATTTCCGTTGGTGAATGGTTAAGGATTGAAGCAGGACTTTATGACGCAGACTTATTGTAGTACAAAATAAAAGTAAAATCTATTTCCTTCGCCGGAAGTGAACCATAAGATGGGCTTCAAAAATTAATTGAAGACAAACAGAAATTATACTATAAGACTCTCAGATCTCGTTTTTTTAAGCAAATTTATCATTACG
>CAYMLA010000659.1:0-1521 GCA_964390785.1 uncultured Bdellovibrionales bacterium
TCAATCGCCTTAAAGAAGAAGTTCACACCATCAATTATGAGTTGATGAGAAGAGGGCTAGTGAGGCTCAATGGAGAACTATATCAAAAAAAACTTAATGAACTCAAAATGTTGATAAGTAACAATAACTGGCTAGATCACAAATTTGCCGGATTCAAAATTTGATCTAACTGGGTCCGGAAAAGCTAATTATGCAGACTATTCAAGAGTAAAATCTAGTTCACCGAGAATTGCTGACACAAAAACTCATCCTTCAATGAATTCAATAATTTAACTGACCTAAAAAAAATGGCATTTTTCCAAAAAAATCTTAAAATCGGCACACCCTAACAACGATCAAGTCACTTAAATCTAACAACAGCAATTCTTCTGCCAAACCAAAAAGCGACCGATTGCGAAGCCACTTGGGCCACCACCACCACTAGCACAGATTTTAGACACACGGCTGCCCTCTTCGTTTTCCACCGGAAAAACGGAAATAGCGGGATTCTGTCTTTTTGTGAAACGTAGAACCTGATTTCATCGAAAAACAAAATTGGATTTGTGAAAAAGGTGAAAGGCACTGCCGAAAACAATTTCCGGCGCAGGAGTGATGCATAAACGAGCCTCCAGTGAGCCTCCAGCGAGCCTCCAGTTAACTTCAGTTAAGAAATTTTTTTTAAATGACCTTCTTAACTGAAGTTGACTATTTAATTATTTTATAATTATTATACTAAGTATATGCTTCAGTTTTTATGGGATCCAAAAAAGAACAAATCAAATCAAAAAAAACACAGGGTATCTTTCGAAGAGGCAAAAAGTTGTTTTTACGATCCAATGCACATTTTAATTTCAGATCCCGACCACAGTAAAACAGAAGATAGAATGATTCTACTTGGTATAAGCGCTTTATCCAATTTGCTCGTTGTCGTTCACGTTGATAAATCAGAAAATGTGATTAGAATTATTTCTGCTCGCAAAGCCACACGCAAAGAAAGAAAAGTTTATGAGGAGGTTTAACATGAGAAAAGAGTATGATTTTTCAAAAGGAAAACGTGGAGCCTATAATAGTCGTGTTAAAAAACAAATCACAATTAAAATCGATGAGGGCACCATTGAATATTTTAAACAGCTAGCTAGCGAAACTGGTATTTCCTACCAGAATTTAATTAATCTTTACTTAAGAAATTGCGCGATAGAAGAAAAAAAACCGGAAGTTAATTGGAACAAGACAGGTTGAAGTAGTGGTAATTTACCTTGTGATACGCCAAAACTTATCCACCAATAAATTTAATAGGTTACCTAGGAATTAAAAATTACATTTTTTATTTAAATCGCTAGAGAAAACTCATTTACAAACTTAATGATTAAGCTTTTTCCCGCAATTTTGGTAAAAAATGCGATTTTTAACGACTCTGTAACCTATTGAAATAATTGCCGGATGATTTTTGGTGCATTACAGGCTTGACGACTATTAATTGGAGATAGATGTTAGCCATCAAATTGATTTAAACGAAATTTATCAGTTTATTTTGTAAATAAA
>CAYMLA010000660.1:0-1521 GCA_964390785.1 uncultured Bdellovibrionales bacterium
AAGCAAATTCTGTCACAACTTCATTTGTCAAAAAGTTAGACACTCTATTGTTTATTGATTTCAACATGTTAGCAAAGCTCACTATGGCTTATCATTTGCTCATTTATAAAAGTAGATTCTAATAAACGAGGGGGTTAAAATGATTTTAATATTAGCACTGTGTTTATCTCTACTTTTACTTGTGTCCTTTGACAATACCGCAACAGGAATAATTGTCGCATTACTGTGGACATTGGTTTCCTTATTTGCATTCCAAAGTCCAACATGGATTTAACTATTGTTTGAAAAAATTGAATTTTTTCAGATAGAAAAAGAGACGAAACAAAAGAACATCAATCATTTCTTCAGAAGACAAATAAAACAAAGGAAACAAAAAGAAAAGATTTAACACCACGATAGGAAAAAGAATAAAACCAGAAAGCATCGCCTCACTCCAAATCCCTAAATTAGGAACATTAGGAATCCAATCAATTAAGCCTATAAAAAGCAAAGAAAAGCTTCCAAAAATTCCACTCCAAAACACAGCTGGTGCCAACTCGATCTTTACTTCTTGAATACACAAATCTCGATCATGCCCTCTTGTTCGCTCAACATCAATAATTCGAGTTAAAACAAGAATTAAAAACAATGATATCCATCCACCAAAATGAAGAAGCCACAAACTATCCACATGAAATGTCCAGCCAAAAAAATATCTCACCAATAACAACAGGCAAGCTGGTAGCTGTGAAAATAATACAACCGTGAATGCCCTAAGAAAACTATTCAAATAGAGAGATAAAATTAAAAAAAAGAACACCATACTAAGCAAATGCTGACTTTCATATTCGTCAATCTGTGAAATTAAATACTCAGACCACAATGAAGGAATAAATGATGAATCTGGTTTTCTTCTAAAATCACCATCATAATTTTTATCAATGACATATTGATCAAATTGATTCAATCGATTTCTGTAGATAAATTGATCTTCAAGCTTTAACTTTTTATCTGTAAAAAGACGCAAAGACATTCCTTGCTTATTGTCTTTTTTACTCGAAATGACTAAATTTCCCACTTCATTTTCAGTTAGCTCGGGAGCTGAAAAGTGAATAGGAATTTTTTTATGATCATAACTCAAAAATCCAAATCGATCTTCATTAAATAAATTGTTTAGAGCTTGTCCAAAACCTTGTAAATCCAGTTGACTTGCAAATCTCAATCCCGATGGTGAAATGGATCGAAAATCAATCACCTCCTTCAAATTTTTATTCAAAACAGACATTTCTGTGCTTTCATTATTTTCTTGAATGTCACCTGATTTTTTTAAAAATATAAAATGAGAAGAATAACCCCTCAATTTTTGCAAAAATTGACGCGACAACGTTGAATCAAAGCCGGGTGAAATTCCCACTTTAAAATCTGTAAACAAAAAAACGGTGAGAGGAATAGATAAAACAATTAAAGCCATTCCAAATTTGATTTGATAATCCTTCAATGTCCAAGAAATATTTAGCTTAGGAATTTGAGTGCATTTTTCAA
>CAYMLA010000661.1:0-1517 GCA_964390785.1 uncultured Bdellovibrionales bacterium
TGTAGCATCCCCATCAGCTTCGGCTCGGTGGTGCTCATCATACATCTCGGATCGCATTTGTACATACAAATTGCCATTAAAAGTATTAATAACTTTTGAACTAAGAACCCAATTATTATTTACCCAATCCTCGGATACAATTTCCAGAGGAATTGTACCACCCATGGTCTGTAATTTTTGGATATCTTGAAGTAATTGTTGATCCAAGTTGCCCTTCATTAAATCTTTCCTAATTGTACTTTTTTGCATTTGACTTGCTGCTGAGGAGATAAAAACAAACAACAGCAGCAAAACAAAAATTTGAATTAATGGTACAAACTGTTTTCTCATGATGCTTCCTCCATAATTTAATTCTCTATTTCTCAAGTAAATACGTGAAGCCAACAAAAAGGCTTAAATAGTCAACGCCATTTAAATGATACTTTGCCTCCAAAAAGCCTAATAAATTGGGCGACAACTCATAATCAAATCCACCGCCAAAGAAAAAACCAATTTTGGAATCAGAAGATGACGTTTCCTGATTACCAAAATACGGATCGGATGTTTCAAATTTCGACTTTCCAATAGAAAAACCAACTCCACCACCAACATACGGCTTAAATTGTGATCCAGAAGGGAAAATATACCTGGCCATTGGGCCAATTACAATTTCACTAATGGTCCAGTCACCGTTAAACATTGCGCTTTCTTCACAGTAAGATTTGCTCCAATACTCAAAAATTGCGCCGATTTTTATATCCGGGATTAACGTACCCAAATCAGCAACGGCACCAAAACCAAACGTGTTGTCAATTGGATCTTCCGGCATGATAAAGCCAATTTTCCCACCAATTCCTTTAAATCCGATGTCTGCCTGGGCAAATACGGTTGTGGCAGTAAATACAATTACACTTGAAACAATCAATACTTTCATAAGTTTTTTCATCTTTTGTTCTCCTTTTTTAAATAAGCTTTAAAACTTCATTCTTTACAATTTCTACGGTAACTGGTTTCTCAAGAATGGATTTTATATTTAAGCGTTCCAATTCTAATTTTGCATTTTCATTAAGGTGAGCGCTAATAATCACAATCGGTGTAGATTTTGAAAGCTGCCTAAAATATTTCAGCAGCTCAATTCCTTCTTCCGTTGAAAAGGTAAGTTCTGAGATAATAACAGAATAGTTGTTGTCTTTTAATAGTTTTTTAGCTTGACTCGGACTATTAGAACTTGTCACTTTTGAAAAATATTTCTGCAAAGCCAAGGCAATTCCTTTTGCGGTTGATTGATCTTCATCAACAATGATAATGCTTACCTTTTCCATTATTATTGTTACTCCCAGGGCTTTTGTGAATCACCAAGCACCATGTTCGTTTGCCACTCCATTTTCGTATTCTATCCAAGAGCCTTTTCCAATAGAATCCCATTCACAAGAAAAGTCAATTTGATAATTATCAGGGCTGGTTTCATCATAAAGTTTCAATTCTCCGGAATTGTTGGGGTTTTGCAACAGTTCCAACTTTTGGCCGCCATTATCTTT
>CAYMLA010000662.1:0-1235 GCA_964390785.1 uncultured Bdellovibrionales bacterium
CATCCATATCACAGGGACCGCCAAACTATAGGCCCCCCCATAATACTGGAATGCTTTATGACCAAAAAGCGAAAGATAACTTTGAAAAGCAAATTTCCCAAGGAGAATAAAGCAAGAAAATAGCACTCCACTCATCAAACACTTTTTCCACAACGCTTTTTTCCCAAGAATAATTTTAAATAAAAAAGCAAAATACAGTGCTGAAACAAAAAAATGAAAAAAATAATTATTCAGTAAACCTAAAAGCTGTGCAAAAAATTCGACAACAGCTTTTCCAATAAAAAGCTGTTCTTCTAAGTTTTGCACAAAAAATGAGAAAAACTCTGTCTTAATAAAACTAGAAATTGCTGTGATTAGTGGAGTGACCAATATCAGACCTATTAGGGACACTATTGTGAAACTCACAATTGCTATGGCCCTTAATCTTTTTTGTCTGTGAAAACTAAAGTCTTCATCTTCTGATAACTTGGCCAATCCTGTGAGAAGTGAGGAAAACAATCCCGATGCCGACCAAGCGAGAACAAAAATATTAATGGGGGTGGCCACCATGAGTTTTTCTTGTTTGTTTTGAACACTTTGCTTAAAAAATTCTAAATGCTCTTTGGCCAACTCGAGAGAAAAAAATTGCAATAAATCGTTAATGAAAACCGAACCCAAAGTTGAATCAGCTATAAATGAGGATACCCCCATACTGATGACGACAAAAAAGGGAATACTGCCTAATAATAGATAGTAAGTGGCTCCTGCCGCCAGGTGAAAACCACTTTTTTTGCTGAAGCTTTTGATGAGTAGCCATGAATGGCGACAAAACTGACCGATCACAAGTAAAAAACTTAAGCCACCTTCGTATTGGCGAGAAAGCTAGCTAAGGTTAGAAAACCAAGTGAAACCCAAAAAACAGCAACACCAACTTTCGAGAACCTCTTCGCGACAACAGGAATAGCGATTGCTAATAATAACCAGATAGTCATTTTAAGCTTAATCCAAAGCGGCCATCCGGTGCCATGGCCAACACCAAGTCTCGCCATAAGTCCCATACCCGTCACAAAAATAAACAGAGTTGCAACCCCGTGAATGATTTTAACATGTTTTAACTGCTGGCCATATAGACTCAGAGCAGACATTGCGAAGAAAGTCACAATAAAGACAATATGAAGTATTTTATAAAATTCGTAACTCATAATTTAACCTTTTAGTTTAAACCTTTATCCAAAATTAAATCTTCAGGTTTTCCA
>CAYMLA010000662.1:1245-1517 GCA_964390785.1 uncultured Bdellovibrionales bacterium
TAAACTGATACCCCGCTTCGCCCAATGCTTTGGCAGCTTTTTCAGCACTTCTTTCACCTTTTTTAAGGGTATAAAGCACAATATTTTGAGTTTTCTCAGGGTATTTTTGCTGAATTGTTGCCGAAAAACTTTGATTATAGGGAATTTTGACTGTGTCTTGCAGATCTTTTTCTGCAGATGTTGAAATTGGGTCAACATCGATAATGGCAAAGTTCAGCTTATTTTCTAGCCTTTGCTTAAACATTTCCTTTGAAATCTCATAATTCATGGTT
>CAYMLA010000663.1:0-1516 GCA_964390785.1 uncultured Bdellovibrionales bacterium
TTTGTGATTGATCCTGATGGATATCCTATTGAAGCTGTTATCAATGAAAATGAATTTGCGTCATGTTGCGCGAAAAAAATGATGATATGACCATATTAGCTAATGCCCTCTTTCTTGGTTAGGGGCTTCAGCCCTTTCAATACTCGACGATAATATTAAAATGTTTAAAATTTGTATAAATTACGTCAGAATTAACTATAATAATAGTAATGTATAATTTTGTTCTGATAAATAAGATTGTTAAGTTTTTTCTTTTTTTCTTTTTTACGATTCCTTTTCTAATAGGCCTTCAAGTAAATGCTGAAATCAGCTTGATTGATTTTATTAGACGACTCGAAAAATTCAATAAAAACGTTGGAGTTGAACATTGTGACTGTAGTTTAATTTTGAATTCTGTCAAAAAAATACAGGAACACGTTAATAATCTGCCAGAGGCCAATAGGGTATCTGCTCAAGGTTATATGAAACGCCTTGTTTTTAATTCTCCCAAATTTGCTCCTTGTTTTAATGGAGAAAAAGATCTAGGAGCAAGCTGCGGAATATGCCCAAAGACCAAAGGCAACTCTGCCTTAGTTGTGATGGATATGCAGGTTCGTTATGGTGATCGTCGCGGCGTTTCAAATAACCCTGTTAATCAAGCTCATGTAAATACATTAATAAATGAGCAAGTTAAGGCCATTGAACTAGCAAGAAAAAGCAATCTTCCGATCTTGATCGTCGAATATGATATCGGTTTCGTATTGCCATTTGGATTTGACGAATCTTGGAAATTATATCGAATACGTAACAAAATCAATCCACAGATTATGTCTGCCGTTGAAGGATACAATAATGTGCAAATTGTTAAAAAAACGACGGATAGTTTTCTCCATTCAAACAATAAAAATCGTCAAGAAGTGGTTGATTTTTTCAGAAAAAATGAAATTCAACAGGTCATAATGACTGGAGCCAGCGGTGGAGCCTGTATTGACAAAAGTATTGAAGATCTAGTTTACAAAAATTGTGAAGTTGTGGCCTACAGTCCAGGTATTATAGATTTTAATCATGATATCTTTAAATACCCTTATACTGGATTCTTTGAGAAATTTAAAATTGCAGAAAGGGACGGGCATTGTCAATCCTGCAAGTTTCAGGAAATTCATTCCTTAAAAGCCCTCGAATCACTTTTGCAATCTCCAAGAAGCAAGCCACGATCTACTACTTCAGAGATAAATAGATCTACGCAATAGGAAATTCTATGATACGTCATTATGTCATTTTAATTCTGATTATGATTTTTAATGCCACTACCTAAGTTTTTACCTCTTAAACATTTTCTGTAAAGGTCCTTGAGACTTGGGGTTCCGCTGTTTCAGAGAATTTTTGCTTCAGAATGATTCAATTTATTTATGCAAATTTTTTCTATAAATTTTTATATCTTCAAGAAAGATGTTTTCATAGGCAAGTAAAAAATAAGTTCGATATATTTCATAGAGCGGACTTCGTCCGCAGCCTACAGATTTCAGTCTTCAGTTCT
>CAYMLA010000664.1:0-1512 GCA_964390785.1 uncultured Bdellovibrionales bacterium
GCTAACACCGTGTATAATTAATGGCTAGTTCTCGCCTATTTACGAAAATCCTCGCAGATTTTCTGTTTGGTTTTTATTTGCTAAATTAGGTGCTTAATCACGCCACTAATCATACACAACAACGTTGTGTGTAATTTGGATATATTACCAATATTTGGTAAATTCGTATAAAAATATAGAAATGAAGAATACATCAATATCACTCGGAAATTATTTCGACCAATTTGTCCAAACTCAAGTTTCTGCTGGACGATATAAAAATGTAAGCGAAGTAATTCGAGCTGGACTTAGACTTTTAGAAAATGAAGAAAGTAAGGTGATCGCCCTAAAAATCGCAATTCAAGAGGGAATTGATAGCGGGATTGCTCATGATTTTGACCCAAAAAAAAATCTTCAGGAATTAAAAGCTAAGCGCAAAAAGAATGGCTAAATATGAATTGACCAACAAAGCTGTAGCGGACTTAAACGATATATGGGAATATACTGTGGAAACTTGGTCGGAAAATCAAGCTGACAAATATTATGAAATGCTACTTGATTTTTTTCAGGATATTGCCGACAATCCAGAATTAGGAAAAAACTATGATGGAATTAAATCAGATCTTTTCGGAATAAAAGCTAATCGACATGTAATATTTTATCGAAAGCGGAATAATCAGACAATTGAAATTACTAGAATTCTTCACGGACAGATGGACTTAAAAAATAGGATAATTGAATAAAAACTACACCCAACAACGGCTATAAGTAATGCGGGCTGAATCGCAAAATTTAAATTCCTACCTTTTTTTCGCTCGCAATTTGTATCTTTGTTGTGTAAAAATAATAAACCTAAAAATGGCTCGCTAGCACCGTGCGAAGTTCAAAACTTTCGCTTTGAACTCCCGCACTACGCATAGCCTAGACCGTTGCCAACAAGCTAAAAAAAAATCATGTGCAAATTCAACTTTTTAGTTACAGAAGAAAAATCTGACATTTCAGAAATTATGGGAATCGCGTCTGAATTTGAACTGAATTACACAGAATATAACTTGGATTTAAAAAATTCTTACCAAATACATACTTTTTTAACGACAATTAAAAATTGCGATTATGGTTCAGTTTTAGGAAAAAAATACTCTGACGATTCATCTGAACCTGACTGGAAAAAAGAACAGAAAAAACTCGAAAGAAAACGATTCTCAAAACGTCGAATTGAATTGCTTCTGGAACAGAAACGAAAAGAATTTACCGAAAAAAACTCAAGTGAATTAAAAGCTGAACAAGAAGAAACGAAAAAATAGACTGAATTTCTTACTGACAGTCGACTGAAAAATAAACTAAGCGAAATAGGAATTTTATATCACCAATTTTCAGGTGAATTAAAAAGCGAACAAATCAAAATAGAGAATGAAAAACTGAATTCAGTGGAAAAAATAGACATTGAATTTTTTAAGAATATAAAGGAAAATGAACTAAATTGGATCAAACTCTAAATAAAAAGCCAGTTGGCAACATCGGCTATAAGTAATT
>CAYMLA010000665.1:0-1507 GCA_964390785.1 uncultured Bdellovibrionales bacterium
AAGCTGAGAACTGAAGACTGAAATCTGTAGGCTGCGGACGAAGTCCGCTCTATGATAATATCGAATTAAATGTAACCACTCTCCCCATTTTAGAGGGCAGCGGAATTATTATTGCCGACTCAAAAAACAGTCAAACTCAATATGGCGGAAACAACATAGTCTACAATCAAAGAACACTCATCGCAAATAATGTGATTTACAATAATGGAGCAAAAGGAGTTAAAGTTCACTTAAGCGATAATGTTCGCATTATAAACAATACCACTTACAAAAACAATCAAGACAAGCAAATTGAAGGCCCTTGGAGAGGCGAATTAACTGTATCATCATCAGACAATGTTAAATTTTTTAACAATCTTGCAATAGCAGATTCTGAAGCTCATTCAGACAACACTGCTTTTCTTATTCATTGCTTTGAAAATTGGACATGCCACGAAGTCGATTTTTTCAATAACATTGGATTTAATGGAACAGACGATGAACCTTCTCTTCGAATTGACATTAACCCCACAAACACTAACATTAATTCTCAATCATTAATTCAAAATAACTTTTTTGGCGAAAACCCAAGAATCGGCGATATAAAAGCTTTTAGTTTCAACGATGACACCGTTCTCATTTCTGTTAATAAAAATCAAAACATTATTGGTGCAAGCTCAAAAAATAAACTTATTGATTTCGTTAATTTATATTTCGAATGATTTATAACAGATACAAATCGTTAGTTAGTTAGTTAGTGGCTATTTCGCAACAGGCACTAACTAAAAATAGCAATAATATAGTTTAAGCTGCAGCCTGTAAAAAGTAGTGATTAATTTCTGTAACAATAATTTCTGATAGGCTATTCTTTTTGATATCAAGAACCATTTTGTTAAGTTTAGGATCATTGATTTTTCTTGCGGCAATAAAAGCTTGTTTACGAATCATCTCATTCTCAGAAGAAAAAAACCTGCCAATCATAACAATCAATCGATGAAGAGAAATATTTGTATTATACAACACGCGATCATTTTTTTTATAATACTCACACAGTGTAGAAATGGCATATAAACCACTTGCCACCTTATAAGAATTATTTGAAGAAATCATTTTTTTTAAATTCGAAAGAACATTTGTGTCCAAACAAGATAACCCTTCTTTGATTAAAGCATTTGCCAAAATCCTATTATTGTTTGATTTGCAAAGTTCAGAAAATAAAACATCTTCATTTGATGGATCAAAATAAGCAAACACATCTAAAACATTTGCTGTAATGCGATCATTTTTTAAAGAAACTAACTTCTTAAATAAATTTGCCAATTTTTCATCAAATTGAATTGATGTAAGCAAATATTGGGAAATAACCAATATTGATGATAAATAATATTCAAACCTTTTATCCGACTGAATTTGAACTTTATGAGCCAAAGCCTTAATTAATCTTACAAACTCGGCCTTAATCATTTCACTTGATTCCGTTACTCTAAAGCTCTTGAGTAAGTGAGTTATTTCAATAAAAATAGGCTGA
>CAYMLA010000666.1:0-1504 GCA_964390785.1 uncultured Bdellovibrionales bacterium
AGTTCATTCAAAAAGTCCAACAATAAATCCTTGTTTGGTTCTTCGCCAAAAAGTCTTTTAAAACCGTAGTCGGTAAATGGATTAATATATTTTTCTTTAAATACTGTCATACGAAAAACTTCAATCAAATGCAAAAATACAACTTTTTTTTTATTCGCAATTTTTTTCTCTCATAATAAATGGTAACGGTTGGTGCATGTTGCGGAGCGGATTTCGGAGAGCGTTCCTGTCCGCGAGGACATGAACGGTGATGCGAGAATCCGCCGTTGATTGCCGCACCGACCCCGCTCTGAAATATGCACTTTGTTAGAGCCATGTGATTTTGTCTTTTCTATCCATTTTTACAACAATACTTTTGTAATAAGGATAGTAAATTTTTGCTGTTAAACGGTTTTGAAATATAGTCATTACACCCTGCTTCAAATGCTTTTGATTTATCATACTCGGTTGCAAATGCTGATTGTGCAATAATTGGAACGCGTTGATTTATTTCCCTTATTTTTCTGGTAGCTTCAAATCCATCATATTTTCCGGGCATTTTTAAATCCATCAAAACAACTGAAATTTCCGAGTTATTTTGAAATAAAAGAATTGCTTCTTCGCCATCAAACGCGTGTAGTAATTTGTAATTTTTTGATAGAATACTTTCCAGGTAGTAATAATTTATGTTATCATCTTCTGCAATTAAGATAGTTAAACTTAAATGTTTATTTTCTTGAATTTCACTTTTTTCAGAAGTGCTTGAACTTACTGCAACAGGAATATATGGAATAGAAAAAAGGAAGGTACTTCCTTTGCCAACTTCAGAAGTAACATTAATATTACCTTTTAATATTTTTAAATATGCTTTAACAATCGACAATCCCAAACCTAATCCTTCATAATCTCGTGTGTTCCCTAATTCAGCCTGTACAAAACGGTCGAAAATAGTTTCCTTTTTTTCTTTGGGAATTCCCCTTCCGGTATCGGTAACATAAAAACAGAGTTTCCCGTTTTCAAGGTAATTTCCAATTTCAATTTTCCCCTTACTTGTGAATTTTATTGCATTTTTTATAAGGTTCATCATTATACCGTCAATTTTGTGTTTGTCTGTTTTTATTAATGCAGTGTTGCCGGTAATTTGTTTTGTGATGCTAAAATCCAAACCTTTTTCCTGAGAATTCGGGTTAAAGAAATCAAAATAATAACGCATTAATTCTTCAACATTAACATCCTCAATATTGAGAACTACATCGCCAATTTCAATTTTCGAAATATCAACAATATCGTTAATGGTTTTCATTAAGCGTTCGCCACTTTTATTGATGACAGCTATGTAATCGGCTTTATTTGCTTCGCTCAGGTCGGGTTCCTCCAGCAAATTCATAAATCCCAGAATTCCATTCATTGGAGTGCGTATTTCGTGTGAAACATTTAGTAAAAAAGCTGTTTTTAGACGGTCGCTTTCTTCGGCTTTTTCTTTTGCTTCTCTTAAATAATTCTCATGTTCAACTGATTCTGTAAT
>CAYMLA010000667.1:0-1502 GCA_964390785.1 uncultured Bdellovibrionales bacterium
AAAGATAAACTAGACCAGTAAAAAAGTGCCTTACAAAATCAACCAATACAAGTAATGCAAGAATGGAAGGGGACTCAGAGGCATATTTTTGTAAATGAGAAGGGTTTATCTCCTTAATAAAATCAAAGTCTACCATTTTAATATCGCAAATTGAAATTTTTAAATCTTTACAGGTGTATTTCAATAGTAGAGAACCAATTGCGCAAAGAAGAAAATTAGTTTTTCCAGATCCGGAACTTCCACCAACAAGCAGATGTGCATGTGAATCAAATATGTTAAGAGATTTTAACTCACCAAGACTAGAAACACCAACAGGAATTTCAATGTTGACTTTGTCATGCCAGTCTAAAAGTTTAAACAATTCAGACATCTTCCAAGGGCTTCGAACTTGGCGTTCAACTTCAAATGTTAGTTTACCAAGCGCTTGATTGGGATAAGCCCTGACATTTCTTCTTAAATACAATGAAGCATCATTGGTTTTTTTAATTATCTTATCATAGGGGTAACCCGGTAAAACTTTAAAATGATAGCTTAATACATGAGGGGCTGCGCTGACATCAGTTTCATAATTGATATTAGATAAATCCAACGGAAGTGAAAAATCAGCAATAAATTTAGACAAAATCTCATAGATATCTTGAAGTTCAGTTTGTTTTATTTCAAAAAGGGGGTTTTTAGCTTTTTTTATATTTGGAATTAGTCCATCAACTTGAATACTTTTTTCTTTTTTTGTTTTAAGTAAAACAGAAAAGTTGTCATTCTGATTTAAATCATCTGTAGTATTAGTTTCTTTATTCACTGATGATTGATTCGATAATATTTTTGAGTTGCTTAATGAGTTCTGTTCATTCAATAAAGAAAGAATAAATGAGCGATGATGCGATTGAAAATACTCAATAAAATCATCGACTGTCACCAATCCATTAGGCGTTTCAATTTCTTTTTCTTCAATTGCCACTAATGTACCAAATAGTTTATTGAGTAATAAAATTTCATCATTTGATAGATACCGTATAGAGTTATTTAAAGTTTGCAATAATTGTCCACCAACAGTTTTAGGATTTAAATTTTTAGAGGTAATATTTCTTAATAAAATGTAATTAAAGTTTTTGTTTTGTACAAGTAAATACCAATTTTTGAGTCTATTTGTTAATGCAAGACCAGATTTATTACAAATGCCGACACAGAAATTTTGCATTGTACTTTTGAGTGAAAACATAAGTGAATCTGGCATGATTTTCAAAGATTGCAATTGATTATGAGAAGTTAAGTTTATGTCATTGTTAAAAGCAATTTGAATAAGCTCTTTGAATTGACAAATTAGTTCAGCATCGTCATAAGTTCCCGATGGGGGATTAAATTCATTTAAAAATCTGTCAATGTAGCCAGACGGTTTTCCAAATTGTTTGTTAGGAGGATTTTTGGAATTAGACACATCACTGGTTACTTGATTTTCAAAAGCTTCATAACATTTTTTCAAAAAACTTCTGATCGATTTTCTC
>CAYMLA010000668.1:0-1500 GCA_964390785.1 uncultured Bdellovibrionales bacterium
TACCTCAATGATATTAATGATTCTTAGAACTCTTTTTCATGCAAATGTATATTTCATAGTGTCAACTGTTCTTATTTTGCAAAAGCCACTACGTATTGCCGTATTAGAATTAATATAAGCAAAAAAATAGGTGAAGTGGAAATTAGCTTTGTTGGGAAACAACTCATCAAAGAATAGCCAATTTGTGGCGACCGAGCAAAAAGCAGTCATAATTCTTCTGTTTCCGGCGCAACAAGCAATGGAGCGTTACAAATGACTTTTTTATCTCACTTAAAAGAAATCGCTGTGAGACAAAAATAACAAGGAGACGTTTAAAAAAATCGTAGCTGTGGGAGGTTCATCTTCTTTTCCAGGCTTAAAAATTCCTGCCATCACCATTCCGACGAGTTCTCCTTGTTCATTTAAAACCGCTCCTCCACTCAGGCCACCATGAGCGTCATTCGTCGATAAATTAAAAAGATTGTGTTGTGGATGATTAGAATTATAACCATACATAAACATTGAATGCCGAGTGCGACTTAAAATTCCAGCTCTTGAAATAAATTCTCCATAAGTCCACATTAATGTATCTTCTTCTGCATCGGGTTTGCCTTGATTAACCCTTGTTTGAGTGGTTCCGGGAAAACCAATAGCCCAATACTTTTGACCATAAAACTCATTTGCTTCAGCCACAGTAAGAGGAACTCGGTCATTAAGAAGATGAGCCTCAAAAATGGCTATATCAAGGTCCACAGTTGAACCATTCACATCAAACGTTTGCAAATGGGGGTTGAGCTGAATTAAAGTATCAGTGGCTTTTAAAATTTGATTATTTGATGAATCAAGTAAAGCAAATGGAGAGTTGATTGTCTTTGAAGAAAGTTTCTCAAAAACCTCAAGGTAACTTTTTAAACCATGCCATGTGCTGATCAATCTTCGCCCTTTGCTTGTCTGAATAAGAAATGCGGAAGAAACGGCAATTCCGTCTTTGTAAGGACAATGTTCTAATTCTAATTCCATACAATTTTCAAGCTGAGCAAGAATCATTGGAACTCGAATGTCTGCTCGCCAACGGCGTTTCGACGCTTTTTGAGCAAAAGACAAGATTGATTCCGTCATGGTCTTTAAATTTAAACTTTTTAACGGGCCACCCGGAACAAGAATCTGAAATACATTCTCTTGTGTGTTTTTAACAAAAAAAGGCGTTATCGAATCTTTGATTTGATAAAAACCAATTTCAGCAAAAAGAGGTTTTGTAAAAAAAATCAAAAAACAAAAAAATAAGAAATAAAAACCATGGACTGGCTTAAAAAATAACATCATCTTCTCCCCAAAAATGATTTTTTATGAATAACAAATTAGCCCTCAGTAACACCCTATTCGAGTCTTTGTTTTTAAGCCAAATCTATATTTTTTCTGAAAATTTGTTAAATTGAGCAAGCACCAATAAGTTTTTCTTTTTTATCCAATAGAGCGGACTTCGTCCGCAGCCTACAGATTTCAGTCTTCAGTTCTCAGCTT